>CAMNHX010000186.1 GCA_946539945.1 uncultured Desulfobulbus sp.
GATAATGCCACGTTTAGCTGTTACAGAGTACTAGCGCAGAGGTTTCACACCAGTTCCGCCATCACCGGATTGGCCAGGACCAGTCCTCTGTCAGTCAGGGCCAGTCGGTCGCCACGCCAGACCAAAAATTCTTGCGCCAGAAGCCTGTCCAGCGTTGGTCCGTAGAAGCTGCGCAGGTCCAGGCCAAAACGCGCACGCAGGGCAGTTGCAGAGACACCCTGAATCATGCGCAGTCCCATGACTACACTTTCCCGGAAGGCAGCCTCCCGGTCAAGACGTTCCTCTTCCTCCCAAGGCGACACCCCCTTGAGCGCCCTCTGCTGATAGCGCGTCAGGCCAGGCCGCACAGCCCGACGCACTCCACCAAAGAAAGAAACCGCTCCTGGCCCCAGTCCCAGATACAGGCCGTTTTCCCAGTAATTGACATTGTGGCGGCATTCGCGGCCCGGACGCGCAAAGTTGGAAATTTCGTAGCGGGTCAGTGGTGTGGCTGCAAGGAGCTTTTGGGTAATCGCCATCATGGTCAAAACATCTTCTTCTTCAGGAAGGCGCAGTTCCCCGCGCTCCAGCGCAAGGGCAAGCGGTGTTTCCTCTTCGGGCGTGAGTTCGTACAGGGAAAGGTGATCCGGGTTCAGGGTCAGCGCCTGTTCCAGACAGTCCTGCCAGTCTGCCGGGCTTTGTCCGGCCAGACCGTACATCAAGTCCAGATTCAGATTCTCAAAACCTGCAGTTCGGGCAGCGGCAACCGCTGCCCGAACCTCTGCTGCCGTGTGGATGCGTCCCAAACGCTGCAATTCGGTATCATGCAGAGACTGCACACCCAGGGAAAGCCGGTTGAAACCAGCCTGACGCAGGGCGCGAAAGCTGGCTGCATCCACAGTGCCGGGGTTGGCTTCCAGACTACATTCCACATCGTCTGCAATGTCCAGCGCCTGCCGGGCTGCCTGGAGAATGGCGATCAAATGCTGCACTGGCAGCAGGGAAGGCGTGCCACCGCCAAAAAAGACGCTGGCAAAGCGCAAGTCCCGGATTTCAGGCAGACGGGCGGCAAGGCGCAGATGCGCCAGCACGGATGCAGTGTAGCGGGCAAAGTCTCCGGGGCCGGGCGGGCGCGAGTAAAAGCCGCAGTGGGGGCACTTGCGCGGGCAAAAGGGAACGTGGACGTACAGGCCCGCGCAAGCGGTCAGGGAGGATTCAGCCAAGGGAACCTAGCATTTGGCTGCACTGGGACTGAATCTGGTTCATCAGTCCGGCCTCGGCAAAGCTGAAGACCGTCTCACCCGCGCCAACAATGAGGTGATCCAGAAGCCTGATCTGCAAAAAGGAACCCAACAAATGCAGGTTGCGGGTCAGGGTCTTGTCCTGTTCAGAGGGCTGGAGTACGCCAGAAGGATGGTTGTGGGCAATCACCAGTGCGCTGGCGTTGTGGCGCAGGGCAGCCTTGATCAGCTCCCGGGGATAGATGGTGTTGATGTTGACTGTGCCTTCAGCCACAACTTCGCTGGCAATGATCGCGTGGGCTGCATCCAGAAAGACCACAGTCAAAACCTCGTGCTTGAGTCCGCGCATGGAGTGGATGAGATAGTCTGCCACCTCACGGGCTGAACGCAGATACTGCTTGCCCACAATGCGCTGCTTGAGATAGCGCCGGGCCACGCCCTGAATGAAGCGCAGGGCAAAGACGTTTTTTGGCCCCATGCCCTTGATCTGCTGCAGTTCCTGGGGGCTGGCGTCCAGCACGGCAGGCAGGGAGCCAAAGCGTTCCAGCGCATCCCGTGCCGCCTGTTTGCAGTCGGAACGCGGGGTCCCGAAGGTAAGCAGGACTTCAATCACTTCGCTGTCGGTGAAGCCCGCTATGCCCCGCTCCAGAAACCTGTCACGCAGGCGCTGGCGGTGTCCCTCGCCCTTGTTGGTGGCTGTTTCGTCCATCTGATTTTCAGTGGTTGGGTTTCAAATACACGGGAGGGGCGTCCTCCCGCCCCTTTGTCTCCGGCAGGACAACAAAGCCCGGCGCGTTTCAGGCTGTCTGGCCTCATGAGCGCTCTGGCAGCAGGGAGTTTGGCTCAAAGATCAGGGTGGCAAAGTAATCGCTCACGTTTTCAGCGCGGCGGATGCGCTCCACTGAGCCGTCAGGGTGCAGCAAGAGTTCCTGCGGTCGCAGGCGGCCATTGTAGTTGAAGCCCATGGCATGACCGTGTGCGCCTGTGTCCTGAATCACCAGCAGATCGCCTTCCGTGAGCTGCGGCAGGCTTCTCTGGATGGCAAACTTGTCGTTGTTTTCGCAGAGAGGGCCAACCACATCCACCACCTCTTCGGGCCGTCCCTCTGCGCCGGGGGCTTCAATGTGGTGATATGCGCCGTAGATGGCAGGCCGCATCAGGGCAGACATACTGGCGTCCACGCCGATATAACGGCGGTAAATATCCTTGTGGTTGATGACGCGAGTGACCAGAACCCCATGCGGTCCGGTCATGTATCGCCCGCTTTCCATAAAAAATTTGGGCACATAGCCGTAATGGTCCTTGAAGTCGCTCAAACCCTGACAGATCTCCCTACCCATGCTTTCCAGATCAAGGGGCGCGTCTTCGGGCCGGTAGGGAATGCCCAGCCCGCCACCGATATTGATGAACTCCATGCGGATGTTCTGTTCCAGTTCCAGACGGCGGCAGACTTCCAGAAGCATGGCAGCAGTCTGGACCATATAGCGGTAGTCAAGCTCGTTGGAGGCCAGCATGGTGTGCAGGCCAAAGCGCTTGGCCCCGCGTTTCTGGACCTTTTTGTAGGCATCCACGATCTGGCTGTCACTGACCCCGTACTTTGCCTCTTCCGGCTTGCCGATAATGGCGTTGCCGCTGCGTCTGCTGCCCGGATTGTAGCGGAAGCAGATCAGCTCCGGCATGACCGGCACCTTGTCTGCCAGACTGATGTCATCCAGGTTGAGGATGCAACCGCCCTTGTCTGCGGCAGCCAGAAAGTCGGACTCGCTGGTGTTGTTGGAGGTGAACATGATGTCACCCGGCTTGGCCCCGCAGTTCCGGGCCAGCATGAGTTCTGGCCCAGAGCTGCAATCGTAGCCAAAACCCATGTCGCTCATGATGCGCATGATGAAGGGGTTGGGCAGGGCCTTGACCGCAAAAAATTCGCGGAAGCCTTCGGCCTGCGCAAAGGCGGCCTTGAGCGCGGCTCCGGTCTCGCGGATGCCGGTCTCGTCGTAAATATGAAAGGGCGTGCCAAAGTGGCGGGCAATGCGGTCCAGTTGGGGATACAGCCGGGCCTTGTAAGCGTCGGAAATGGGCATGGCGTTTCCTGTGGGAATCGTGACAAGAGTGCGTCCGCAGAGGCTGCGGACACGGAACCGCGCCACTATACCGTTTTTGCCGCTTTCGTCCAAGCCATGCGAAAGAAAGCCACGAGGACACGAGCGAAACGCCCTGTCATTCCTCCACAGCAAGGGCAAGGCGAAAGCCGATGAATCCGTAGCGAATATCCGGCCTGCCCCAGTGCCGGGAGGCGGCGCGGCAGTGTTTGGCTGGGGTACTCCAGCCACCGCCGCGGAACACGCGGGCCTCCTCCGGCAGAGCCACCACCGGACCGCCGGGATAGTTGCCGTACCGATCCGCCACCCATTCATTGACATTGCCGTGCATGTCGTACAGTCCCCAGGCATTTGGCTGTTTCCGACCCACAGGATGCGTCCGCTTCCAGGCGTTGCCGAGATGCCAGGCGAACTTGCCTGTTTTGCCCTCATGGGAACCATAGGCCGCACCGCTCCCGGCCCGGGCCGCATACTCCCACTCTGCCTCTGTGGGCAGGCGATAGCGTGTATGCCCTTCCTTGGCGTTCAACTTCCTGATGAAGTCTTGTACCTCATCCCAGTTCACCCGCTCCACCGGACGATCAGCACCCTTGAACTGGCTTGGATTGCTTCCCATCACAGCCTCCCATTGCGCCTGTGTCACCTCGTACTTGCCCAGATAAAAGGCTTGGGACAGCCTTACCTCATGTTGGGGTTTCTCGTCACCAGCGCAGTCTTCCTGGGCTGAACCACAGCCCATCTGGAAGGTTCCGGCTGGAATCAGGACAAACTCCATGCCAATGCTGTTGGTATGGGTTTGCAGCGCCGCCCAAGTGCTTGACGGCACAAATCCGACATACAACAAGGTTCCAAGCAGTACTGTCAGTCTCGCACACATGATTTTTCTCCTTTCTTGCGTATTGGGAGCAAAAGGACACTTCTTCCCGCCTTACCCAACACTGCCGGTTTTTTTCTGCCGCGAAGTGCGCAAACAGGGCTTGAACTGTTTGCTTGATCTGATCCAATCCCTGCAAACCTCTCCACAATGATGAGGTTTTCGGAAAAGCCTCTTCGCTTGGACAGCGTCGATCCTTTGGAATACCCTATTTTTGGCGGTGAGTTCCACCGTGTCAGCCTGTGGAGAGGCAGGCTCTGGTTTGGAGCGCAA
>CAMNHX010000187.1 GCA_946539945.1 uncultured Desulfobulbus sp.
TGCCCCAGTGGCAACAGCACAAACTGCGCAATTTTGAAATACTGCAAGCCAAAGGGAATGCCAATCACTGTGGCGCAGAAGATCAGCCCTACCACCGCGTGTCCCAAGGCGCATTCCCAGCCAAACAGCAACAGCCAGATAATGTTCAAAACCATCTTGAAGCCGGTCTGATTGACGTTGACCACGGTCTTGCCAAAGGGCAGCAGCACAAACTTGGCGAGTTTGAACACTTGCAGACCCAGAGGAATGCCGACAATGGTCAGACAGACCAGACCTCCCAAAAGAAACAGCACGATGGAGGAGATCAGCCCTCCAAAGACCAGCCACACGATGTTGCCCAGAGTTCCTGGAACGGTTGTTTGCGCCATGGTATCACCATCCTTTGTAAAAGTTTATGCCGGATCACTCTTGCCTGATCCGGCGCGGAGTACAACAGCCAGCCGTTCGCTTTGCTCAAGCGGACTGCCGGACAGGGAAAAGCCGCCTTGTTGTTGGGTTTGCATATCGCGCAGGATGGCCTCCTTGCCAGCCCATTCCTGCTCGCCCACAATCAGTGTGTAGTGCGCCTGCATGCGACCTGCAATCTTCATCTGCGCCTTGAGGCTCCTGCCACTGTAGTCCAAGGCCACGCGCAGTCCCTGCTGTCGCAGGAACTGGGCCAGGAGCGTGCAGTGCTTGAGTTCTTCCGGCCCCAGGGCAGCCAGATAAATATCTGTGTCAGACAGGGCAGCACTGTTCTCCTTTTCATTCTGCTCCATCAACAGGATCAGGCGTTCCATGCCGATGGCAAAGCCAATGCCTGAAACCGCAGGTCCACCCAGTTCCGCAATCAGGCCGTCGTAGCGCCCCCCGCCGCCTACTGCCGACTGTGCGCCCAACTGGTCTGTGACAAATTCAAAGGTGGTGCGGGTGTAGTAGTCCAGTCCGCGCACCATGAAGCGGTTGAGGTTGTAGGGAATGCCCAACAGATCCAGGGTGTCGCGCAAGGTGGCAAAATGACTTGTACAGTTCTCGCAGAGCGCATCCTGAATGGAGGGTGCATCCGCAACCAAGGCCCGGCATCCCGGCTTTTTGCAGTCCAGAACGCGCAGCGGATTGGTATGCAGACGGCGGCGACAGTCCTCGCAGAGCTGGTCCTGCACGCCTTCCAGCCCTGCAATCAGCCTTTGCCGGAAAGCCGGACGGCACTTGGGACAGCCCATGGAATTCAGTTCCAGACTGACCTTGACGCCCAGCTCGCTAAAGAGCAAATGTCCCATGGCGATCAGTTCCGCGTCCTGCTGCGGTTCGGTGGGGCCGATGATTTCTGCGTCAAACTGGTGAAACTGGCGCAGACGCCCCTTTTGCGGGCGCTCGTGGCGAAACATGGGACCCATGGTGTACAGCCGCTGCACCGGTTGCTGCACGTGCATTCCGTGTTCAATAAAGGCCCGCATGATGGAGGCTGTGGCCTCGGGACGCATGGTCAGCCCCTTGTCGGCAAAGGTGTACATCTCCTTTTCCACCACGTCAGTGGCTTCGCCGATGGAGCGGACAAAGAGTTCGGTTTTTTCCAGAATGGGCGTGCGGATCTCCCGCATACCGAAACGGCGGCAGATGTCGGTGGCAGTGGCTTCCAGTCGCTGCCACAGGTGAATCTGGTCAGGAAGAATGTCTTTGAAGCCGTTGATGGCCTGAAGTGTTGTCATGGTGGTTTATGCACAAAAAAATTGCTGGCCGGAAGTACCGGAAATCGAAAAATCTACCCCAGAAAGAGGTCTTGCGTCAAGTCACAGTAGATTATTTTGCCTATCGTTTTTATAATAGCGCCCGCCTCGGTCAAAGGACCGCCCGTAGAGCCTGAAACCGGCTTGCACGGGGCTAAATATGCCAGCAGGCGCACCCACCCTTCAGCCTTTTCCAGCGAGCATTCATGAAATTGCCTGAATTGAAAATAGGTTCCCTGATTGCCAGAATTCCCATTATCCAAGGCGGCATGTCCATTCGCGTGTCCACCTCGGCCTTGGCTGTGCCGGTCGCGGAGTGCGGCGGCATCGGCACCATTGGCGGCTCGGCTCTGCCTGTGGAAGAGCTTCAGGAAGACATCCGCAAGGCCAAGCGAGCCACCAAGGGGATCATCGCGGTCAACATCATGTACGCCATGCGGGACTTTTACAACCTGGTCATGGGTTCCATTGAGGCAGGCGCGGACATGATCATCACTGGCGCTGGCTTCTCGCGGGACATCTTCAAGATCGGTCGGGAACACAATATCCCGATTGTCTCCATTGTTTCCTCTGCTTCCTTTGCCAAACTGGCGGAGAAACTGGGCGCTGCCGCTGTGGTGGTTGAAGCCACAGAGGCAGGTGGCCATCTGGGAACCATGACGCCGCTCCGGGAACTCTTTCCGTCCATTCGCAAGGCGATTTCCAAAATCCCCCTGATTGCAGCGGGCGGCATCACTGACGGCTACGAGATGGCTGAAATGATGGACCAGTACGGCGCTGACGGTGTGCAGGTTGCCTCCCGCTTCGTGTTGAGCGAGGAATGCTCGGTGTCACAGGCTTTCAAGGAAGCCTACCTGAAGGCCAGGCAGGAAGATATTGTGCTGGTGAGTTCTCCAGTCGGTATGCCAGGCCGGGCCATCAAAACGCCCTTTGTGGACAAGATGCTGGCCTGTGACGAGAGCATCGCTTCCAAAGAATGCCGCTACCAGTGTCTGAAAAAGTGCGACCACAAGTACTGCATCAGCGAGCGCCTCATGGCCTCTCACGACGGCGACGTGGAAAACGGTCTGGTCTTTTCCGGGGCCAATACCTTCAAGATGAAGGAAATCCTGCCAGTACGGGAAATCTTTGACCGCTTTGTCAAGGCTGCCGAATCCGTGTACAAGGAAGGCACGGATGCACAGCAGACCGCCAAAAGCAGCGCCAGCTAACAGGAATGTCTGAAGAACACAGCACGCCGCAGGCGACCATCATCCCGGAGAACGAGCATCCCATCCGCGAACACCAGCTTGACCGCGAAGCCCTGAAGGTGCTGTACCGCCTGCGGGACGCGGGCTTCAAGGGTTATCTGGTGGGCGGCGGGGTACGCGACCTCTTTCTGGGCAAAAAGCCCAAGGACTTTGACATCTCCACCGACGCCCGCCCCGGTCAGGTGCGCAACCTGTTCAAGAACAGCCGCACCATTGGCAAGCGTTTCCGACTGGTTCAGGTCTTCTATCGCGGCAACAAGATCGTGGAAGTCTCTACCCTGCGCTCCCACAGCGAGTATGACGAAGAGGGCGAAGGCGACTTTCTGGCCTCCAACAACACCTTCGGCACTCTGGACGAAGACGCCTTCCGCCGTGACCTCACCATCAATGCCCTGTTCTACGAGATTGAAAACCACACGGTGATTGATTACGTGGGCGGGGTGGAAGACCTGAACCGCGGTATCATCCGCATGGTGGGCGATCCGGGGCTGCGTTTTCACCATGACCCGGTGCGGATGTTGCGTGTCATCCGGCACGCGGCCCGCACAGGTTTTGCGATTGATCCAGACACCTTTGCCGCGCTGGGCCAGCACACGGATGAACTCATGCTCTGTCCGGCCTCGCGTCTGCGGGACGAGATTCTGAAAGACCTGCACTCCGGGGCCAGCAGCGCCTGGGCGGAGCAGTGCATGGCAAGCCCGCTTTGGTCCACGCTATTTCCCTTTTATGGCCCGGAGGTGGAACAGGCGGATAAGATGCGCAGTATGCTGCTCAATATGCTGGCTGAAATCGACCGGGTACACCAGAGCAGCACCGAGGAAAGACCGGTACGCATGGACGATCATTTTCTGTTTGCCGTCCTGCTCCTGCCCTGGGTAAGCCAAGCTTTTGGTCTGCCCGGGGAGGAACGCCTGCACGGACCAGCCTTCCATGAGCTGAATCTGGCCCTGCGGGATGGCGTGGAGGAACACTTTGGCGCACCCTTCAACATCCAGCGCATGGCCAAAGAACGTCTCTGCACCTTGCTGATTCATCTGGCCACCCTGCACCATGCTGGTGGCAACGGCAAGCCGCCGCGTTGGCTCAAGAACAAGAGCTACTATGCCGAATGCCGACGACTCCATGACCTGTACCTTTTGGGACAGGGTGAGGCAACAGGCGGCATTGCAGTGGAAGACTTTGTGCAACCGGAAAATCCGGAGCAGGAGGTCACGGTCATCAGTGCGGCAGAAAGCGCCAGTTCCCATTCCCACGGACGGGGAGGAGGAGCGCCGGTTTTCAGCAGTGAGCCTGGAGGTGTCTTTGGTCTGCGCAAGGACAGGGTGGTTTGAAGAACAGAACAGGTTATTCTTGCGAATAAGCGAGGCGGAGTAACGATATGATAGTACCGTTTCATATTTTGTATGTAATATGGTTTATTCTAATTGTAATACAGATATACTTGAATCAGATACCACCCGCAAAGCGGGTGGTTTGGATTTGTGAACCGCTCAAAGC
>CAMNHX010000188.1 GCA_946539945.1 uncultured Desulfobulbus sp.
AGTCCATAGTCTGCACAGGCGATGCGTACAAAGGCAGCCATAGTGTCAGCAATCACGCCGTCAAAGTCAAAGCCAGTGCTTGCCGGGTTCAATCGCTTCACGGTTCCACCTTTGCGTTTTCCAGCAAGACCCTGTAGCGGTAGCCTGCGCCAAAGTCCTTGTCTGCCGCAACCACGCCAGTCACGGTTACGATTGCACCTTCCTGGGCCTCGTCTGTGGTGGTGACAACCAGATCGTGCTCCTGTTTTGTCGCGTCACCAGTGCCATCCTGCAGATGCAGCCAGTTTCTGGCCATGATCATGCGGGAATTTTTCATCACCTTGCCGCGCACTCGCACGGTTTTGCCGTTGAGCGCCTTGGCTTGGGCAAAGATTTCAGCCACGCGCAGGGCGTTTTCACCTTCAGCCTTGTCCACACTAAGCTGTACCTGGGGAACCACAGCCTTGGCGCTCCCCGGAGCCTCATTGCCTTGCGGCTGCAAGGGCGCAGGTCTGCTTGCAGTGCCCTGCTCCTTGACCAGGGCATCGGCAAAACTACTGTCTTCCGCCTGTGTGGGTGCGGGCAGACAGGGCAGGACAGCCAGCAAAACGGCGCATATTGTACGGAGAATTTTCATGGAACCTTCTTCATCTTGAGAGTTCAGGGGAAAAGGCTACGCAGGCAGGACTGGAGCGCTTCTGCCCAGAGTTGATAGCCGTGCGCGGAAAAATGCACGCCGTCAGCCAGAAAAACCGCCTCTTGAGCCGTAGCCAAAGGGCTTTCCAGATCGAGAAAGGTGCAATCCGCCACAGAGGCAGCCAGCCGGGCCAGTTCCGCGTTGATGGCGTGGATGGTCTCTTGGGGCGCTATGCCTGAAGGCGCAAGCGAGCAAAGGACCAGGGGGCACTCGACCAGGACCCGCAACCGCGGCAAAAAGCTCGTGTAGATGGCAGGAAAGCAAGGATCGCGGTTCCATAAATCATTGGTCCCTGATTGCAGCACAAGCACCTCAAAGCCGGGGCTGGACTCCAGTTCCGCATCCAGACGGCAGGCCAGTCCGCTCAAGGTTTCCCCGGCAATGCCCCGGTTCTGCACCGCCCAATCCGGCAGAAGCGTGGCCCAATCGCCGTACTCCACCAGAGAATCGCCCAAAAACAAAAGTCGTTTCATGCTGTCCTCATCTGTCTGCCTGCCTGCAAAACCACGCAGCCCATTGGCGGCACAGTGATTTCCATCCCAACATTCAGAAGTACCCCCTTCCCGTCTGCGACAAAATCCGCAGGCGAGGGAGCGGCAGTCTCAATAAGGCGCATCCAGCGGCGGCCCCGCACAGGCGGTCTGGGTACGGAAAACACGGCTGGCACATCCACATTGCCGTTCAGCATGACGAAAAAGTCAGCTTCCCGCAGCCTGCCCTGCTGGACGCCGCGCAAGAGAAAGGCCAAGGCCCGGCTTTCCTCTGACCAGTCCGCCTCTGCGCCGCGCTGGCCAAACCAGCGGATCTCCGCGCCCTCTGGCCCGGCCTTTTCCGGGAAAAAGTCGGTGCGCCGGAAGCAGCGGTGCTGTTTGCGCAACTGGATCAGGGACTGGAAGAAACGCAAAAGTCCCTGGTTTTTTCGTACCAGGGTCCAATCCAGCCAGCTTGTCGGGTTGTCCTGGTTCCAGGCGTTGTTGTTGCCGCCCTGACTGCGCCCCAGTTCATCGCCAGCCACCAGCATGGGTACGCCGCTGGAGAGCAGCAGGATCACGGCAAAGGTCCTGATGCGCCGCATCCTGAAAGCCTGTATGCCAGGATCCGCTGTGGGGCCTTCCCAGCCGCTGTTCCAGCTCATGTTGTTGTTGTCGCCGTCGCGGTTGTTCTCGCCGTTGTTCTCGTTGTGCTTGTGGTTGTAGCTCACCAGATCAGCAAGGGTGAAGCCGTCGTGGCTGGTCAGAAAGTTGATGGAGTTACAGGGACCGCGCCCATGACTCCGGTACAGGTCAGAACTGCCTGCGATGCGTGTGGCCAGCCGGGACACGCTCCCCGGACAGCTGCACATGAAGGCGCGCACGTCGTCGCGGAAGCGCCCGTTCCATTCAGCCCAACGCTTGGAGGTGGAAAAACTGCCCACTTGATACAGGCCGCCTGCATCCCAGGCCTCGGCAATGATCTTGGTTCCGGCCAGAACCGGGTCTTCAGCCAGCAGCTCCACCACCGGCGGATTGGCGAGAATAGCGCCGTCCGGGCCGCGGTTCAGGATGGAGGCCAGGTCAAAGCGGAAGCCGTCCACGTGCATCTCCACCACCCACCAGCGCAGCATATCCATGATGAGGTTGCGTGTGACCGGATGGTTGCAGTTGCAGGTGTTGCCGCACCCGGAAAAGTTGAGGTAGTCACCGCTTTTCGGGTCGCGCAGATAGTAGATGTCCGGCGTTATGCCACGAAAGCAGGTACACTTGCCCTGCCTACCGCCCTCGGCGGTGTGGTTGAAGACCACGTCCAGAAAGAGTTCAATCCCGGCCCGGTGCAGGGCCTTGACCATGTCGCGAAACTCGCGCAGCACTGCCGCTGGCTTGCTGGCATAGGCAGCCTTGGGTGCGCCAAAGAGCAGGGGATGATAGCCCCAGTAGTTGCCCAGGGGCACACGGGTTTCAGGATGGGAAAACAGGGCCTCGGTTTCGTCGAACTCGGAGACCGGCAAGAGTTCCACCGCAGTCACTCCCAGATCGCGCAGGTAGTCGATCTTTTCCGTCAGACCGCGAAAGGTACCGGGACAGGTGACTCCAGAAGAAGGATGCCGGGTAAAGCCGCGCAGGTGGACCTCGTAAATGATGGTGTCCTGAATGGGCCTGCCCAAAGGCCGGTCGCCTTCCCAGTCATAGACCTCGTGATCAATGAGACAGCAGGGCGAAACTCCCAGTTCAGGTCGGCTCGTGCCCCAAGGGCCGCCACTCAAGGCGCGGGCGTAGGGGTCCAGCAGCACGCCGCAGTCTGCTGTCTGCGGTCCGGTGACGCGGTAGCCGTAGCGCAGGGAGGGCGGCGCGTTCTGGAGCAGAATATGCCAGATGTCGCCGCTCCTGTTTGTGTTTGGGTTCAGCGGAAAGGACAGCGCTCTCTGCCGTCCTGGTAGGGCAATCACCAAGGTGACTGCCTCGGCGTTCCGGGCGAACAGGGCAAAGTTGATGCCCTGTGGGGTAAGCTGCACGCCCGGCGGCAGAGGAGAGCCGGGTAATGAACGAATGACTCCTTCCATGAAATACGGACAGTGTTTATATAGGAGGATTGATTCGAGGCAAAGGGTCTCGGATTGTAGCGTTTTTTCCGCAGAGTTCAACCATCAAGCAGGAGGGCACATGGGTCTTTTCAAGTATCTGCATCTGGAGAATGCACCAGGCATTGACTGGGAAATGACGCCGGAATACACCTTCGGCACCTTTGAAAGCTGGGGCGGCAAGGAGCGCCTGCGCAACAACAATGAACTGTTCTACTACTTCTTCATCGATGGCTGGGGCGAAACGCCCAAACTCTGCCTGATGGAGCGGGCAGTCAAGCACGCCCGCATTCTGGCAGAGATTCTCGCGCCAGAGGACATGGTGCGGCGCTGCGTGCAGGACCAAGGCAAGGTGGCGCATTTTGAGCGTACCTTTGCCATCAATCAGGAGCTGAAGGACTGGCTTATCAAAAACGTGATCGAGTCAGACGACGATTCCCTGGTGTTGCCCCTGCAAGAGGAAGAGAAACCGGAGATTGTGGACAGCGGTCTGCCCAAACGGGGCGAGGTCTCTGCACCTGTGACCCGAGTCTGGCTACCCGAAGATTTCCGGGAGCTGGACGAGGCAGACGTGGCTGAAGCAGTGAATCGCTACAACTTCCCGGATCAGGAGCGCAATCCTGGCGGATTCTTTCCCCATCTCCTTGTGGACAACGGCGACAGGCAGACAGTCAGCGACATGACCACCGGGCTGATGTGGCAGCGCACCGGGCTGGACATCATGAGTTTCCGCCTGTTGAAGATCGCGGTTGAGCGCCTGAACAGGGAAGGATTTGCCGGATTCCACGACTGGCGCATCCCCAGCTTTGAGGAGGCCATGTCGCTTTTGGAAAAGGACAGGCTGGCCAACGAACAGTACCTGCACCGCTGTTTTTCTCCCCAACAGGCTTTTGTGTTCGTGAACTCACCGCGCAAGAGGGGGGGATACTGGTTTGTGGATTACAAACAGGGCCGGGCCTACTGGGCATCCGGGACCATTCCGGGCGGATTCGGGCGTTTATGCCGGACTGACGAGGAACTTCGGCGTTGATCCTGTTCCTGCCTCAAGGCAGAAGAGGAGGTCAAGTCCTTGCGACGTTCTTCACCTCGTTGGAGAGCCATCTTGAGTGCAGAGAGGGAATTGGGCGCACAGGCAATGTCGTCAACTTAAGGGAACCTTGCAAAATAGCCGACAAGCTGAATTGCCGTTTTTGTAACTTGCCG
>CAMNHX010000189.1 GCA_946539945.1 uncultured Desulfobulbus sp.
AGGCGTTGACGCCGCCCTCTGGGTTCCAAGGAGGGAGGCTGAAAAAGCCTCTTCCCCTCCATTGGAACCTTCTCTTCTCCACCGAGCGGTTCGTGTGCAGAGCAGTACGAAGAGGAATCGGCGGAACACTGGTTCGCAGCCCGGTAACTTTCGCTTGCGAAGCGTAAACGATTAACTACAATTTGCCACATGGTTTATCGACATGAAAAACTTGAACGTCCGCACGGCGCTTCAAAGCCGCCTCAACCGGGCGAAGAAGGGCTTGGCCGGGAATCCCTGTACAAGGCTTTGCAGTCTGGCGCTTCGCCACGCTTTGATACGATCCAGCGCGTGGCGCGGGCGCTAGTAGTCCGTAACTCTTAAAGGTTTGCGAAATATTTCAGCAGGAGTGTTCACTCACTCTTTGAACGTTTTCCAGATAGTGCCACGTTTAGCTGTTACAGAGTACTAGGCATTCGCTTGTTGCCCAAGTGGAACCCATCCCGGAATCAGCAGCACCCTGAACAACACAAGCCCGGCGGTCCATCTGTTGGGCTTTCTTTTGTCCCATTCGTTGGGGCGGAACCCCACAAGGCTTCAGGAAACAGTTCAAGCCCCTGTTGGAATGTCGGTGGGGCAATCTCCCTAGCCCAACCTTGGAGGACAACATGGACGGGTATTCGCATCTTTCATTTCGGCGGCGCTGGGAAATTCCAGCAGAAACGCAGTACCAGCTTGGAGAGTGCGCCGCTCTTGTTCAGGCAATGGCGCACGCGCCCATGTTGCCGCAAGCCCGCCGCGAACTGTTGGTACTGTCTTTGGTGAAGGGCGCTCAAGCAACAACGGCTATTGAAGGCAACACGCTTTCTCAAGAAGAGGTGGAGCGTATTTACCGGGGGCAGGCCAATTTGCCGCCAAGCCGGAAATACTTGGAAACCGAGGTTGCAAACGTGCTGAACGCCTTCAACTGGCTGCTGGATGAAGTTGTGATCCAGAACCGGGTGCAGGCTGTGACACCGGACTTGATACGGGAATTTCACCGAAGGATTGCACAGGACCTTGGAGAATGCATGGACGCCGCCCCTGGACGTTGGCGTGAAGACAGGCGGCAGGTAGGCGCATACCTCGCGCCGGAACACCGGCACGTCCCCGAACTTGTGGAACAGCTTTGCAGGTGGTTACAGGAAGAGTTCCACTTTCACAAAGAACAAGACTTCAGGACGGCTGTTATAGAGGCCATAGTTGCACATCTTTATCTTGAATGGATTCATCCGTTTGGTGACGGGAACGGCAGGACGGGACGATTGCTTGAGTATTATATCCTCTTGCGTGCAGGATTGCCGAGTATTGCTTCTCATGTTTTATCCAACTTCTACAATATAACAAGAAGCGAATACTATCGGCAGATAATGAAAGCGTTGAGACAAAACGATTTAACGTCCTTTATAGAATACGCGGTGCAAGGCTTGCATGATGGGCTTGCTGACCAGCTTTCAGCAATCAAATATAGCCAAACAGTGACATTCTGGAGAAACCATCTACATGAGACCTTTAGTTGTTCATCATACAGCAAGGGAGAAAGGAACAATCGGCTGCATAAACTGGCGCTTGCTGTGCCATTGGACAGAGAAGTTCTTCCTGAAGGGATTCTTGCGCATGATGATTCCCTAAAAGTTCAGTACTCAAGACTGGCAAAGTCTGCACTGACCAGGGATTTGAAAGCGTTGGTTGGCATGGGACTACTGCTCAAAAATGAAGACAGTACCTATTCTGCCAATTCAAGATTGCTTGTGCAGTTCTTCCCTGCACAGAGGAGCTAGGCTATCCGGCTACTGAAGTGGGCATTTGGAACATACAGAAATCACTCGAGAATCTAAAACCGGGAAAATCCCTGTTTTAGAACACCCTGAACAATACGCCAAAGCCCCTGTTGGATAGACCGGCAGGGGCTTGAATAGTTGTCGTAGAATCTTTTCAAATCTCAATGGCTACTGAAATGCCGCCAGAGGACCTCAAACGGGCGCTGAAGGCAAAACAGCGACTTGCCCTGTGAGTGTATTCCCGGAAGGCAAAAACGGATTGCAGGGCCTCTCAAGGGCTTTTGGCAAACCAGAATCTTCTACTCAACTACTGGAGGTCTTATGCCAGCACGGAAATTTACGGAAGCGCAGGCAGTGGCGGCCCTGCTGGCCTGTTATGATGAGAAAACAGAGCGCCCCGCCTGGATACCTTCCTTCGCGTAGTGCAAGCCTTGGGACTGGAGTTGTCCGCCCATCCACAGACCGCACAGGATTAAACAGCTTCCCGGCTGTGCCTCAAGCGCTTGGTTGACGCCTCTTGTGGAGTTGGCAGAGTTTCTCTGCGAACCTCAAGAGCCTTGGTTAGAGTGTCGACAATCCAGCGGTAGGGGGTCACGCCAGAAGCGGCAGCACGAGTATCAAGCTCTTGCCCTAATGCGCTGGGGAGAGAGATGGAATAACGGCGGGACGGATTGGACTTTCGACCTGCCCCTTGCCGCTTGCCTCCCCTTTTCCCCCTTGTCGTTTGGTACAATTCTTCCAAGCCAAGCCAAAGACTGGCGGGGCGCTGGAATATCCGCGCCAGCGAGGCGGCTATTTCCGGTGTCACCGAGGTTTCACCAGCCAGAAGGCGGTTCATCTCCGACAAATCTACGCCGAGCTGAACGGCAAGCGCTTCTTTGCCCACGCCGTGAAATTCCATGTATTCGTCAATCAAAACGCCCGGAGCAACTGGCGTTTGGGGAACATACGGGATTCTCTTTGCGTTATTCATGGGTGTCCTCAATGCCAAGGATGGTGATTGCGGTAATAGCCTGCCAGTCTGTACCGCCAGAGGGAAGTTTGGGGACAGGATCGTGATTGGGCACGAAAATCAGGCGATACGGGTGATCCAAGTCAACGGTGAACTGCCCGGCCCTCTCTCCACTCAATTCGTGACAACGTTCCGGCCCACTTTTGGGCGGCCAGAACACTGCCAGATTTTCAGCCTGTTTCAAAGACGCCAAGCGTACCCGTATTCGTGTGGCCCGTTTCAGCCCGTGGATTCTGTTAAGTACCGTGTCGTTGAATTGCCGGGCGGTTTTCTTGTTTTTGTAGCCAACGTCCATATCTAGCCCCCCTTCTCTCTGTTTATCCTGCTGTTTGAAAAAAACAATGACTTTCTCAATGGGCAGAAGGATATTTCGTGACAGGCGGCACGTTGACGCCGACAGGGTGAATCTCTTCACGGAACCGGAATGCCACGGGAAGCGCCTCAAACGGGCGCTGAAGGCAAAATAGCGGCTTGCCCTGTCCTTCCCATAGACCGTCCCATTCTCTCTCTACAGGCGCTTGAGCGCGTTCTGTGGCATTCCTGTCTGGTAGGCTTTGAGGATACGGCCAGAAAGCGCTTGAAATGCCCGATGAACTGTTGCGCGGCAATGTAGGCGCGTTCCCCTTGGAGATGCTTATAGGTATTGCGGCACGTCTGGACAGGAAAGTGCGGTTTGAGTTGACAAGTACTTGAAGAAAGTGAATGTTCAGCAGAACAAACCGAAAACTTGTCTTTTCAACCAGTGGAGGGAATAGCTATGCCAGCACGGAAGTTTACAGAGATGCAGGCGGTTGAGGCATTGATAGCCTGTTATGGCAACGTGAGTGCAGCGGAGCGTGCTTTGGGTGTGAAACATTCGACGCTGTTTTACAGGCTAAAAAAGAGCGTCCGTCTGCAAGAGGCAAGGATGGAAGCTGAAGAGCAGTCGCTTGACATTGCCGAGGACAGTCTGATTAAAGCCGTAAAGGCGGGTGAAGCATGGGCGGTGTGCTTTTTGCTCAAGACCAAGGGCAAGCGCAGAGGCTATGTGGAACGGCAAGAGACGAATATACAGCTATCCGGTGAAGCTGACTTTCTGGCGGCGCTTCGCGGAAGCGAGAGAATGATCCAAGATTAAAGGAGGATTGAAAAATGGGATTGAGACGCGAGGATATATGGGCGGCAGCAGATGAAGTGGACGCCAAGGGAATGGTAGTGTCCATTCAGACAGTGCTGGCCATGATGGAGATTACTGAGGTTCGGAGAAATGCTGATGCTGTGAGCCGGGTTTTGCGGGAATGGATAGTGAAAAAAGCGTGCCCAAACGGGAAGATGGTTCTAACCGACGGGCTGCTTGAAGACCTTGCCGCGCTTGATAAAGAGCGCCAATTCTTGGGTCCGCCGCCACCGCTATACGTTTCAGACAGGGCCGCACGCTAATGCAATGCCCAAAGCCCCTGCCGGTCTATCCGACAGGGGCTTGAACAGTTGTCGGCTCACGATTTGGCGTGGCTTGGAAGGATGGATTGAGTCGCAAGCAAGGTGTTTTTCTCCAGCCGGTGACTCATGGGTGACTCAAAGCAAAAGGCACTTACAGGGCTACCCCCGTAAGTGCCTGAATTTACTGGCGCACCAGG
>CAMNHX010000190.1 GCA_946539945.1 uncultured Desulfobulbus sp.
GGAAAAGTGCTATATCGCCCTGCTGGACGGTCTGATTCAGGGTGAGAGTGGCGAATCCGGCTGGCCTTTCGTCTTGACCCGGAGAACAGACCGCATCAGGTTTATGATCCGGTCCAAGGCAAGCTGGGCGTGACGCGCTGGAAAAAACTGTGGCAGGAAAACGGAAAAACCTGTCTTGCCCTGCACCCGCAAACCGGGCGCACTCACCAGTTGCGGCTGCACACCAGCCATCCCTTGGGGCTGGGTTGCCCGATTGTGGGCGACAGGCTCTACGGCAAGGCAGGAGCAGGAGAACGCCTCTGTCTGCACGCTGCCCTGCTCGCCTTTCGCCATCCGGAGAGCGGAGAAAGCCTGCGCTTCTTCTCACCGCCGCCCTTTCTCGATGCAGCAGGGCTGGCGCGACTGGCACACTCTTCACCTTGGAGATAAACCATGACGCTGCAAATTCTGGGCTATACACTTGCCTCGCTCTGCGTGGCTGCCGGTCTGGTCGGCACAGTGCTGCCCGTCATTCCCGGATTGCCATTGATGTTTGTCGGTATGCTGCTTGCCGCCTGGACCGGCGATTTTGTGTATATCGGTGGCTGGACGCTCGCGATTCTGGGTTTCTTGACCCTTTTGGCCCTAGCCTTGGACTTTCTGGCCACTGCCTTGGGAGCCAAGCGGGTTGGAGCCAGTCGTCGGGCGATTGTCGGAGCCAGCATCGGCACGCTTGCCGGACTCTTTTTCGGCCTGTGGGGAGTGTTTCTTGGCCCCTTTGTCGGCGCGGCCATTGGCGAACTGCAGCACCAGAAACAGCAGGAACGGGAAAAGGCTCTGCTTGCGCCCAACAGCCTGCCTGAAGAGACGCAAGGTCATCTGGAACTGGCCGCGAGGGTTGGGGTGGGGACTTGGCTGGGTCTGCTCTTTGGCGCAGTGCTCAAGTTGGGGCTGGCCTGCACCATGCTGGCTGTGTTCGGGTTGGCGTGGTTTCTTTGACCTTCTCCCCCGCCTTCAGGCAGGGGAGAGGTCAGCGCAGTGAGCAAGGATGCTCCATGAGAGGACACGGCTTTAAGGCAGTTTTTCCTGCCCAGCGGGTCCGGGAAGAAGACCAAAGCGGTTGGGACCTTCCGTGCCTTTGAAGAGCGCCATTATCATCAGGGCAAGACCGCCCAAACCGGGAATCAGGGCCAGCAAGACCCATTTGCCGCTCTTGTCAATGTCGTGCAGGCGGCGCACATGGACGGTCAGAGTCGGCAGAAAAATGGCCAGAACCGCCACTGCCAGCAGGATATTGCCCAAGGTCTCGGACAAAAAGAAGCAGAGCATCGAGACCACGAAGATCAGAAGCGCCAAAAACAGGTAAAAAAACCAGAACTCCGCTCTGGAGGCGCGGCCATCAAAGACCACGTACTTCTTGAAACAGGTGGTAACAGCTTCGACAAAATTCATAAAAGACTCCTCTTGTGTTGTTGTGCGGACGGCCTGTTTGACCGCGCCGCTTCAGTAACGCATCCGCGACCAGTCACCCAGCCAGCCGATGGGCTGGTCTTCTGGCAGCGAATCCAGCAGGGTTGCTTCCCCCATTTCCGTCTGAAGAGACATTGAGGCCCGGCTTGTCTGCCGTAGCGGTGCGGTGATCGCAGGCCCCAAAGACCGGCCAGTTGGTCTTGTGGTCCAAAGCGATTTTGCGGGCATGGTGTCTCTGATACGGGAAAAACTCTAGCCCGGCGGCCCGGCGCATTCAAGCGATAAGTTGCTCTCTTCAGGGTCGGGTCTGCTTTTTTTGTGCGCTCTTCCCTGCAAATTGAACGGCTTGTCGGTTCCCGAAGACTTGGGAAAAACAGTGAATGAACAGCCCTGATTCACTGATGCGCACAAAGCCTCGCCCAAAAAGAAACAACGACCGCCGCGAAAACCTGCGGCGGTCGCCTTTGCCTTGCCCGTCAACGCGCCGGAACGCGCTTCAGGTTGTTCAGATGCTCGCGGAAATCTCCGGGAAGACCATCTTGAACATCAGCCAGGCCATGAGGATGGTAAGCAGAATGTTGAAGCTCTGGCCGCACACATAGAGGATGATCGGCTTGCCGCCCTTGAAGTACTTGCCCAGCTCGCGGAAGTTGGTGGTCAGGCCGATGGCGATGAAGGCCAGGGTGAAGAACCAGCCGCGCAGGGGACCAGACACCTTGTTCACACCGTTGTCCATCAGAAGCGGGGCCACGTCCGCGCCCACGCTTTTCGAGATGATGGAGAAGATGATGGAGACCGCGAGAAAACCCAACACGAACTTGGGAAAACGATGCCAGATCTCCATCAATCCCACACGCTCGCCGTGCTTCACGTCAACCTTGGTGGTCCAGTAGAGGGCGATGAAGAAGGCGGTCACACCGATGAGCACGTTCTGGATCATCTTGACCGTGGCGGCGACCTTCAGCCCCTTGTCGCCCAGGGCTGCGCCAGCCGCAGCCACCGCGCCGGTGGAGTCCACCGTACCGCCGATCCAGGCACCGCCCAAGACGGGATCAAGCCCCAAGAGTTTGATCAGCGCGGGCATGGCGATCATCATGCAGGCGGTGAAGGCCATGGAAAGACCGAGGGACAAGGTCAGCTCCTCCTTCTTGGCCCGGCAGGCCGAGGCTGCGGCGATGGCTGCCGAGGTGCCGCACACCGACATGTCCGAGGAGATGACGATGTTCAACTCCTTGGACTCGATCTTGAGGATCTTCTGGCCGAAGATGTAGGTGCAGATCAACACGATGGGAGTCACCACCCAGGCCACGAAGATGCCCGGAATGCCGATGGCCATGAGTTTGTGGATGAGCACGTCAGCACCCAGAAGCACCAGACCGGTTTTGATGAAGTACTCCACCTGTGCCCCGTCCTTCAAAAGCTGGGGCGTGCCGATGAAGTTGGCAATGAGCATACCCAAAACAATGGACCAGATCTCCGCGTTCATGCCGTAATGGGACATCCAGTCCTGCTTGCCCAAAACATTCGCCACCACGCACAGGCCGTAGATGCAGAGAAAGGCCAAAAAGAAACGGCGCGGATTGAAGCCCATGAAGATCGCACCGATGGTGGTGAGTACGCCCAAGGCCAAACCCAGAATGATGAGCGAGGGAATGCGGTTGAAAGGCTTGGTCAGGCTCTTGCCAGCAGTGGCTGTGGCCTTTTGCGCCTTTTGCCAGGCAGAGATTTTCTCTTCAGCTTGAGCGTTCAGGTTCGTATCCTGAAAGGATACGCTCGCAGCGGCCATCTGTGCAGCCTTGGCTGCCTCCAGAGCCGCAGCCTCGGCTGCCTTGACGCTCTTGTTCCATTCAGCGATGCTGGCAAAGGGACGCGGATTGCCTTCCTTGTCCGGCGGCGGGGTGCGCTGGTTCAGCTGTTCAGCCCGGCCTTCGGTGATGAGCAGGGCGTCCAGTGGATTGGCATGCCACTTGGCCGGGGTTTTCAGGTTGTCGATGATCTTCTTCACTGGCCCCAGATTTTGACCGCCCACCTTGCCCTTGGCTGCCTGTGCCTCGTACCACTCGATGGTCTTGAAGGGCGCTTTCTGCGCCTCTGCTGCCATGATCGCGCTCTGCGCGTCGCGCTTGGCGATCAGGTCTGCCTTGCCGCCGTTCACAAAGAACGCGGCTACAGCCAAGAGGAAGAAGCCCAGCCAGATGGCCCAGTAATCTTCCTTGGTCCAGAGATCCGACCAGGACGATTTGCCCCGGTCAATGACCACCGACGAACTGTCTTTCTGATCCATCACACACCTCCTTGTCCATGTTCGGAGCAAATGGTGGGACAGAGGCCGTCCACCACAGAGAGGGCCACCCGCCCAACCCGGAAACGGAGTGCAATCTAGCGAAGCCGGACGCGGCTTTCAAGCGCCAAATACGCGGACCCCCGCGAAAAATGCAGGCTTGTTCTTCTGCCTGATTGTGGCGAGCGGGCAATACTCCTTTCATGGGGAAGCGGATTTCTCTTCCTTCCCGGAGGATCCCGCTCCTCCCCGTTCCCGCTTCATCCGCCGCTCCTCCATGCCCTTGCGCACTGCCTCACGCACGTGGGCTTCAGCTTCCTGGGTGATGGGCACGTCGGTGTAGTACACTGCACCGCTGTGCAGACCGTACTCGTCCTGTGCCGCGATGAAGCGCTGCCAGGCCGGACACAACGCCTCCAGGCGGGGCGTCAGTACCGCAAAGAAAAACCAGAGACCAAAGACCCAGAGACCCAGGTACAAGAGCCGCACAGCCAAGGGTCTTGCGAGGATGTCCGGCGCATCCGGGTTCGGGTTTGCCGGACCTTGCTCGTGCTTGTTCATGCTGCCTCCTGATTTTGCAGCGATGTGTTCAAGCCTCCCCACGTCCGAGGCAAGTCTGTTGCAGCTGGAAGCAAACAGCAAGCCGATCACGTTTGAAGAGATCAGGTTTGCGTAAGTTTTGCAGAACGG
>CAMNHX010000191.1 GCA_946539945.1 uncultured Desulfobulbus sp.
CTTGGTGGAACAACTCCGCTGCGTGGCGTTCATCCTTGGGCAGGCCGCCTTTGCCCCAATAGTACATCCCGCCCAAACGACTCTGGCCAATCGCATTGCCTTGTTCTGCAGCTTGGCTGTACAACGCGACCGCCTGATGTTCATCCTTGGTTACACCCCAGCCCCGGTAATAGCACTCGCCCAAATCCGCCTGCGCTTCGGCATTGCCTGCCTGGGCCTTTTGCTGGATTTGCTCAAAGCTGCTGTCGCACTGCGCCCGTAATACCTGCGGATTGTACGGCTTCGCGAAAGCCGGGACGGCAACCACGAAGCCGCAGAGCAGGCAAAGAGCGGCAAGACCGGACCAAAGCCCGAAAAAACAGGAGGGGTCGCGCATGTTTTTTTCCTTTGTTGAAGGTCTTGTGATGCTTGGAGGGAACATCAAAAAACAAGGCCCCTTCGCAGAAGGGGCCTGGGAAATCGCAAAGGCTCTGTTGCGGCTCAAGAACGCCGCCCCACTGCGCGGTCACGGCTCAATCAAGGAAAAAGCGGAGTTTCTCCCGGCGGCTGGAGTGGCGCAAACGGATGAGAGCCTTTTTCTCAATCTGGCGGATGCGCTCGCGGGACACGTTGAAGCGCTTGCCAATTTCCTCCAAGGTGTACTCTGCTGATTCGCCAATGCCAAAGCGCAGGCGGATAATTTTTTCCTCGCGCTCGGTCAGCGTGGACAGAACCTCTTCCACTCGCTTGGCCAGCTCCCGGTTCTGCACCGACTCGTAAGGCGATTCAGACTCCTGATTTTCCAGAAAATCGCCCAGGGTGGAGTCATCGTCGCCCACCGGTGTTTCCAGGGAGATCGGTTCCCGGGAAGCCTCCAGAATGGCCAGAATCTTGTCCATGGGCAGATCCGTCATTTTGGAAATTTCCACGGGCGTGGGTTCGCGGCCAAGCTCTTTCAAGAGCGAATAAAAGGCTTTGAAGAACTGGCTGCGCAACTCCAGAAAGTGAACAGGCAAGCGGATGGTCCGGGTCTTGTCCAGAATGGCCCGGGTGATGGCCTGCCGGATCCACCAGGAGGCATAGGTGGAAAACTTGTTGCCCTTCTTGTAGTCAAAGCGGAACACCGCCCGCATCAGGCCCAGATTACCTTCCTGAATCAGGTCAGCCAGCGTCAAACCCTGATACATATAGCGCTTGGCAATGGACACCACCAGCCGCAGGTTGGCGCGGATCATGGCATCCTTGGCGATCTCCACCGAACGGTTGTAGGCCTCGATCCGGGTACTCAACTCAAAGAGTTCCTGACTGTCGGTGTGGTTGGCCAAGGCGCGACGCACACACTGGCGCATATAGTTGAGCTGCTGCTTCTTGGGCTTCAGCGTGGGGTCGCGACGCTCCCAGAGGTCGATGCGCTCAATCAGCATACGGACCTCTTCCACGCCGGATCTGTCCTTGCGGATCAGATCAATAATGGCGTCAAAGCCCTCGCGTATGGTTTTGGAATACTTGGCTTCCTCTTCCGGGGTGAGCAGGTCGAACTGACCCATTTCCCGCAGATAGGTGGTGGTGGTTTCCTCTGGCTCATGGTCTTCGCTGTCAGGCAGGGCGTCTGTCGGCCCGTCTTCATCCACGTTCTTCCGGCCTGTCCATTCTTCGCCGGCAAGCGTGATCCGTTTGCCAGACTTTTCCTGGGTAACGATCTCGATGTTGTTTTCACCCAGAAAATCAAAGAGTTCCTCAATAGCGCCAGGGTCTTTCACCTGGTCGGGTAAAAGTTCGTTCAGATGTTGAAAAGTGATGCAGCCTTCGTCTTTTCCTGCCTCAAGAAGATCATTTTTGATGTCCGATAGCACAGTCTTCCTCCTGAGAAATGTTCTCATCGTCTGGCTAATAGCGAAAAAGTGAACACTCCATTTTACAGGATACCTAACAGAATCTCAAATAGAGAATACACAAGCCCGCAGGCGTTCTGTCCGGGGTGATAAGGGGGTGCATTTCCCCGCTGTTTCAGGTAAAAGAGGCGGAACGGTTTTATCCTCTTCAGGGTCCTGTTTCTGCTCCATTTTTTGAGACAAACAATGCTCACACACGTAAACATTCTTGCCCAAAGATCAAGCGGCGTGTTGCTGCCCGTGTTTTCCCTGCCCTCACCCTGCGGCATCGGCGATCTGGGGCCAGACGCCTACCGTTTTGTGGATTTTCTCAAAAGCGCTGGACAGGGTTTCTGGCAGATTTTGCCGCCCGGCCCAACCAGCGAGGGGGCTGGACATTCGCCTTACATGAGCGATTCTGCCTTGGCAGGCAATCCGCTTCTGATTAGCCCGGAACTGCTGCTTGAGGACGGTCTTTTGCAGCCGGGTCAGCTCGCCGGTCCTGACTTTTCGCCCTATACCGTGGAATACCGCAAGGTTGCGGAGTACAAGGAAGCTTTGTTCACCCTGGCTTGGGAGGCTTTCCAGAAGTCGAAGCGTGCGGGAAGGCTGGAGGACTTTCTCTGCGTCAACCCTTGGGCATCGGAGTACGGACTCTTTCTGGCCCTGAAGGAGACACAGCAGCACAAGCCCTGGTTTCAGTGGTCAGCCGATCTGCGCACCCGCAAGAAGGCGGAACTGGACAAGGCGCGGAGGCAACTGGAAGCAGAAATCCGCAAGCACTGCTTCCGGCAATACCTGTTTTTTGACCAGTGGCAGCGCCTGCGGAAATATGCGGTCTCGCACGGCGTGCGCCTGATTGGCGATCTGCCCATTTACGTGGCCTGGGATAGCGCGGAGGTCTGGGCACATCAGGAGATTTTTGAGCTTGATGCCAAGGGGCAGCCCACACGGGTTGCGGGCGTGCCGCCGGACTATTTCAGCAAGACCGGCCAGCGCTGGGGCAATCCGCTCTACCGCTGGTCCAGCGGTAGCCGCAAGGTGCAGACCCAACTGCACGACTGGTGGGCAGCGCGCCTGCGCCAAAACCTGCTGTTGACCGATGTCCTGCGGCTGGATCATTTCCGGGGCTTTGAGGCGTACTGGGCGGTTCCCTTTGAGGAGGAAACTGCGGTCAAGGGCGAGTGGCTCCCTGGTCCGGGACTGCCCTTTTTCCGCGAGATGGCGAAGCGCCTGGGTGAGCTGCCCTTGATTGCCGAAGACTTGGGTGTCATCACGCCAGAAGTCAATGCCCTGCGCGACACCTTGGGACTACCCGGCATGAAAATTCTGCTCTTCGCCTTTGACGGCAATCCCCAAAACGCCTATCTGCCCTACAACTGCCCGCAAAACAGCGTCATGTACACTGGCACTCACGATAACGAAACCGCTGTGGGCTGGCTGCTGAACCCTGAAGTCCCTGCGGCCAGCAAGCAGCAGGCGCGTCGCTTTGCCCGCAGCCATGACGACTGCGCAGGAAGCTTTCACACGGATCTGATCTATCTGGCCATGTCTGCGCCGTCCAATCTGGCGATTTTCCCGATGCAGGATCTTCTGGGCTTTGGCAATGATTGCCGCATGAACACGCCCGGTCTGACCCGAAACAACTGGATCTGGCGTTTGCCGCCCGGTTGTGCCAGTGAGGGGCTGGCCGCCTGGGTCCGCGAGCTGACTGCTCTTTTCGGGCGTCTCCCCGCACAGCCTGCAACAGGCAGGAGTATTGATGAACATTCTCTTGCTTAACGGCAGTCCCCGCCAAGGCGGCAATACGCAGATCCTGCTGGATCACGTGCTGGTCGGCATTCAGGCGAGCGGCAAAGAGGCGGAGCTGCTGCGACTGGCTGAAATGCGGATTGCCCCCTGCACAGCCTGCGGCGTCTGCGAGCAATCGGGCCTGTGCGCCCTGCACGACGACATGGGCGCTTTGGTGGAAAAAATTGCGCGGGTGCGGCATCTGGTGATTGGCTCACCCATGTATTTTTACGGTCTGACTGCCCAGGCCAAGACCTTTGTGGATCGCTGTCAGGTTTTCTGGAGCCGGAAATATGTACTTGGACAGGAAAGCACTGACACTGCCGAGCAGTGTGGTTATTTTGTGGGCGTGGGGGCCACGGGTGGAGTCAAATGCTTTGACTGTGCCCGTCTGACCCTGCGTTACGCCTTTGACGCCATGAACAGGCGTTTTCAAGATGAAGTAGTGGTGCAGGGAGTGGATGCCTTGGGCGCAGTCGCTGAAAAACCGGAAGCCTTGCAAGCAGCTTTTGCCTTGGGGCAACGGATTGGTGAGGCAAGTTGAGGAGTCTGGCTGACAAAGCAGCGCGGCGTGTGGAATGAGGCTTGACAAAATATCCCGGATACTTTAGATAGTAAATCCATATCGGCCCCATCGTCTAGTGGCCTAGGACATCGGCCTCTCACGCCGGTAACACGGGTTCGAATCCCATTGGGGTCACCAAAGAAATTCA
>CAMNHX010000192.1 GCA_946539945.1 uncultured Desulfobulbus sp.
GCAGGCAAAGCTGGACGGACCAAGACAGACAAGCCGCAGGACCAGCCCTGGGTCTATCAGACCGGCAAGGAGATCTACCAGTTTTTCAGCCGGGTCAAGGGCCGCTTGCAGGGCATTCAGGTTTTTGCGCTTGTGGGCAAGAGCGGAACAGGCAAGAGCTTCCGCGCCAAGCTGTTGGCGGAAAAACTGGAAGTGTCCTACATCATTGACGACGGCCTGCTCATCCACGACACCACGATTGTGGCAGGCAAGTCAGCCAAACAGGAGAAAAACTACATTTGTGCCATCCGCACAGCCCTCTTTTCCGATGAGGAGCATCGGCAATCTGTGGTTCAGGCCATTCAGGAACGGAAGATCAAGAAGATCCTGCTTCTGGGCACCTCGGAGAGAATGGTCAACCGGGTGGCTGAAGCCCTGGAACTGCCTGCCATCAGCCAGATGATCCACATTGAGGAGATCGCCAGTCAGGAGGACATAGAAAACGCCATCAAGTCGCGCTTTGAGGAGGGCAAGCACGTGATTCCTGTGCCAGCCATTGAGATCAAGCGCGCCTTTATCCAGAACCTGACTGACACCATCCGCATCTTTTTCAAGGGTGGGCGCAGTCCGGGCGGGTCCCGCTTTTTTGAGAAATCCGTGGTCCAGCCCAATTTTCAGGAGCGGAGTCAGGGCACGGTCACCATCTCTGAAGCCGCACTCTCCCAGATGCTCATCCACTGCGTGGATGAATATGACGACGAAATTCTGGTGCGCAAGATCAGGGTTCACGTGGGCCGCAAGGGCTACGGCATCAATCTGGGCATTGACGTGCCTTACGGCAAAAACCTGGCAGGCGGTCTGCACGGCCTGAACCGCTACATCCGCAACAATATCCAGAAATATACTGGCATCATCATTGAGCATCTGGAAATTGCGGTGGAGCAGGTCAGCCAGCGACAGCCGCAGTTGCCCAAAAAGCGGTGAAACCGCGCCTGTGCTGGCACTCTTCTGCAGCACGCCTTTCTTTCAACCTCTCTTCACTATGCAGGATTTTGACATTGCCGTTATTGGCGCGGGTCACGCGGGTTGCGAAGCAGCCTTGGCCTGCGCCCGTCTGGGGCTTTCCACCCTGATCTGCGTGATGAACGCAGACACCATCGGCGCCATGAGCTGCAATCCAGCCATCGGCGGGCTGGCCAAGGGCCATCTGGTTCGGGAAATTGACGCGCTGGGCGGTGAAATGGCCAAAAACATTGACGCTACAGCCATCCAGTTTCGCCGTCTCAACACCAGCAAAGGCCCGGCTGTGCGCTCCTCCCGTGCCCAGGCAGACCGCTTGCTGTACCGTCTGCGCATGAAGCGCATTCTGGAAAACCAGCCCAAACTGGCAGTGCGGCAGGCAGAAGTCGCGGAAATCCTGCTGGACCAGGGCAGGGTCTGCGGCATCCGCACCAGTCTGGACGAGCGCGTGCCTGTGCGGGCCGTGGTGGTTGCGACAGGCACATTTTTGAACGGTCTGGTTCACGTGGGCCTGAAACACTTTGCTGCAGGCCGTCTGGGCGATTTCCCGGCCACAGAGTTGGCGCAGTGGTTCAAGGCGCAGGGCTTTGCTGTGGGCCGTCTGAAAACCGGCACAGTGCCGCGCCTTGACAGCAATACCATCAACTTTTCCGGTCTGCAGGCGCAACACAGTGACGATCCAGTCAGCTTCTTTTCCTTCACCACGCCGCCCGGCTCACCTGCCTTGCCGCAACGCGCCTGCCACATCACCTATACCAACGAGAGCACGCACGAGATCATCCGCGCCTCCATTGACCAGTCGCCCCTGTATGCGGGCATCATCAAGGGCACTGGTGCGCGCTACTGCCCCTCGGTGGAAGACAAGGTGATGCGCTTTCCTGAAAAGACCCGACACCAGATCTTTCTGGAGCCTGAAGGGCTGGAAACCGTGGAAGTCTATCCCAACGGCATTCCGACCAGTTTGCCCCTGTCCACGCAGATCCGCATGGTGCATTCCATCCCAGGTCTGGAGCAGGCGCGGATCATCCGGCCTGGCTATGCCATTGAATACGACTTTATTGATCCGCGCAGTCTCAAGCCCTCGCTGGAGAGCAAGGCCATTTCTGGTCTCTTTCTGGCAGGCCAGATCAACGGCACTTCAGGCTATGAGGAGGCTGCGGCCCAGGGTTTGATGGCAGGCATCAATGCAGCCCGCTTCTGTCTGGAACAGGAGGCGCTGGTCCTTGACCGCTCGCAAGCATATATTGGCGTTCTGGTGGATGATCTGGTCACCAAGGGCACGCAGGAGCCGTACCGGCTTTTCACCTCCCGGGCTGAATACCGCCTGCTCTTGCGGGAAGACAACGCGGATCAGAGACTCTGCGCTCTGGGGCACGAACTAGGGCTTTTGGATGAACCTGCTTGGCGGCAGTTCAACGAGAAGAAAGAGCGCATGGATCGCACGCTGGAAATCCTGGAGTCTGTGCGCCTGAAGCCCACGGCAGAGGTCAACGCGAAGCTGGCGGATTTTGGCTCAAGCGCCCTGACCCAGACGCTTTCCCTGCGCGAGCTGCTCAAACGGCCCGAACTGAACCTGAAGCGCTTGGCGCTTTTGGCTGCGCTTGCCGAGGAGCCTGCGGAAATCGGGGAAACCGAAGGTATGGCAGCGGATGAAATTGAGCTGCACGTTAAATATGAGGGCTATATCCAACGGCAGGAGGAGCAGGTTGAGCGCTTCAAGAGGCTGGAGCGCATTGCCCTGCCCGAAGATTTTGTGTATCAGGGCTTGCCTGGACTGTCCAACGAGGTGGTGGAAAAGCTCAGCAGCATCCAGCCGCGCTCTCTGGGGCAGGCGGCCCGTATTTCCGGGATCACGCCTGCGGCCATTGCGGTCTTGCAGGTGCAGTTGAAGCGCTTGGGGAGACTTTGAGCATGAACTTTTCCGAAGCCTGCGCCTTTCTTGACAGCTTGCAGATGTTCCGCATCAGGCTGGGACTGGAGACCATGCAGCGCCTGCTGGAAGCGTTGGATCATCCTGAACAGCGTCTGGCCTGCATCCACATTGCCGGGACCAACGGCAAGGGTTCCACAGCCGCTACCCTGTACACCCTGCTGACGCAGGCCGGATTCCGGGCGGGACTGTACACCTCGCCGCATCTGGCAAGCGTGCGGGAGCGCTTTGCGCTTGGCGGAGCGTTCATCACGGAAGCGGAGTTTGCCGCCCAGATGACTGCCCTGACCGCTGTTTTTACCCGCACAGGTTTCACCCCAACCTGGTTTGAATGTGCAACCCTGTTGGCCTTCCGCTGGTTTGCGGAAAGGCAGGTAGAGGTGGTGGTTCTGGAGACCGGCCTGGGAGGCAGGCTGGACGCCACCAATGTGGTCCGTCCTCTGGTTTCGGTGATTACCGACATCAGTCACGACCATGAGGCTTATCTGGGGTCTGATCTCAAAAGCATTGCTGCAGAAAAGGCGGGGATTATCAAGCCGGGTGTGCCAGTGGTCTGCTCGGGTCAGACAGGGGAAAGCACGGAGGTGATTGCGGAGTTCTGCGCCCGTCTGGGCAGTCCCTTTTTTCTTTTTGGGCGGGATTTCTTTGCAGAACCAACACCTGGCGGACTGCGTTATCGTGGTATCCACAGCCAGAACTGGCAGTATCTGCCACTGGCTCTGGTCGGTGCGCATCAGGCGAGAAACGCGGCCTTGGCCTTGGCAGCCCTGGACGTGGTGCAGGGACATTTTCCGGTTGGCGCGGCAGAGAGGCGAAGCGGTCTGGCTGCGGTGCGCTGGCCGGGTCGTATGGAATATCTGGAGGCACAGGGGCGTCATCTTGTGTTGGACGGCGCTCACAACGAAGCTGGGCTGGAGACTTTGCTGACCGCGCTTCAGGAGCGGGAGGCAGGTCGTCGCCTTGTGCTGTTGTGGGGCAACATGGCGGACAAGCAGCTTTCTGCGGCGCGTCACCGTTTGTTTGCGCGGGCTGCAGTGGTGGTACTTACCCGGGCGGAGACGCAGCGTTCCATTCGCCCGGAGGAACTGTTGTTCAGTTTACCACCTGCAGAGCAGGCAAAATGCCGTTGCGTGGAGCCGGTGACAGCAGCGCTGACCACAGCGCTGGAGGCGACTGGACCGGATGATCTGCTGTGTGTGGCAGGTTCCCTGTATCTGGTGGGCCAGGTGCGGGCGCTCTTGCTGCCGGGAGTGGCGATATGAAGGAACAGGAACTCATCCGGGCTGTCATGAGACTGGAGGAGGGGGACGAGGCGAGCATCCGGCGGGAGCGCGACAAGGCCCGGCAACTGCGCAAGACGCGCTGGTGGCAACAGAAGACCGCAGCAGGGCAGTGCTGGTTCTGAGGCAAGACGGTGGGC
>CAMNHX010000193.1 GCA_946539945.1 uncultured Desulfobulbus sp.
CCGGACCAGTTCCTCATGCACTACCTTGATAACCTGCTGGCTGGGGGAAAGGCTGTCCAGGACTTCCTGCCCCACGGCCCTGTCGCTCACGGCAGCGACAAAGTCCTTGACCACTCCCAAGTTGACGTCCGCCTCCAGCAGGGCGGTACGCACGTCGCGCATGGCTTCCTGAATGTTGTCCTCATTCAGTACTCCTTGCCCGCGAAGTTTCTTGAAGACAGATTCCAGCCGGTCGGTCAGATTTTCAAACATGGCGTACCCAATACAAAAAAAGCCTGCCTCAATTGTGCAGGCGAGCATTGAAACAACTGATTGACTGCCAAAGGCGGAATTTCTTATCCTGCTTGGGGGTAAATGTCAAGGCTTTCAAGCGTATTGGGGGACTGTTGGCAGGGGTTGAGCAGTTTTCATAACTTCTCATCAAATCTGTGCAAATCATTCCAGAAGGATCAGATTTTTTGGTTCTTTCGCTGTTTCAAGTGAGTAGGAGAAGTTGAGTTGTGCGCCAAGGCGGGAGAGCATTGTGACGAGATTCCTGGTCGTCCGGCAGCCTCGCGCCCGTGACTTGGCCGCCTGAATCAGGCTGTTCATACCCTTCAGAAAGCCGTTGCTCAACCTGGGCTGAATCATCTCAAAATCCCTTCCCAATGCCGTCGGATGGCCACAGCTGCACCTTTCATCGGCTCAAGCCGACTGTGCCTCGCCCTGCACCTTCATGAGGAAACCTTGAAAAATTCAAAATCCGCGCTCATCCTCGCGGATAAACTTGAGGAAAATTGGCAAGTTACAAAAATGGCAATTCAGCGTATTCAGCTTATCGTCTCTTTTGCAAGGTTCCCTTCAACGAGTGCGGCCCAGCCTGCTCAATGCGAACCTGAACCAGCGCTCCGGGAAGCGGCAGTTCCTGTCCGGGCGCAACCTGAAAATGCACCACCCGGTTGCCAGGCGTGCGGCCCTGCCCCTTGACACTGTTTGCGCTCTCCACCAAAACGTCCAAGGTCTGGCCGGTCAGGCGGCGGTTTGTATCCAGGGTGATGGCGTTTTGCACTGCCTGCAGACGCGCCAGGCGCTCGGCCTTGACCTCTTCCGCGATCTTGTCCGGGAAGGACGCAGCCCGGGCCTGCGGTCTGTCCGAATACTTGAAGGAAAAGGAGGCGGCAAAGCGCACTGTTTCCAGAAGCCGCAGGGTTTCGGTAAAGTCTGCCTCGGTCTCTCCGGGAAAACCCACGATAAAGTCAGTAGCCAGCGTAATGTCAGGCCGGAAATGGCGCAAGGTGGCCACCTTGTCCAGATAGCTTTCTGCTGTGTAGCCCCGGTTCATGCGGGCCAGGACCGCGTTGGAACCTGATTGCACCGGCAAGTGAAAGTGCGGACACAGAACCGGCACTTCGGCAAAGCAGCGCATCAGCCTTTCATCCAGGTCTTTGGGGTGCGAGGTGGTGAAGCGCAGGCGCTTGAGTCCCGGCGTGGCTGCCACGGCGCGGACCAGGTCCGGGAAGCGCAGCGCCTGGTCTGCCACGGCATTAGTCTTGCCGTAGGAGTTGACGTTTTGCCCCAAGAGCGTGATCTCCTGCACGCCCTGCGCAACAAGGGTCTGCACCTCTTCCAGAATGTCTGCCAGGGGACGGCTGATCTCCCGACCCCGGGTGTACGGCACAACGCAATAACTACAAAAGTTGTTGCAGCCCTGCATGATGTTGACAAAGCGCTGCACCGCAGCAGTCTGGGCAAGCGCGGGTTTCTGCGCCTTCTGGAAGGCCGGGATGACAAAGTTGGCGCTCAAATCCAGAGCAGCCACGCGTCTCTCCCCGCCTTCCAAGCGGGCCAGCAGTTCGGGCAAACGGTAAAACTGCTGCGTGCCCATAACCAGACTGACCGCAGGCATCCGGTCCATGATCCGCTCGCCTTCCTGCTGGGCCACGCAGCCAGCCACAGCGATAAAGCGTGGCCTGCCGCAGTGGGCCTGCAGGTCGCGAAGCTGACCCAAGAGGCTGTACACCTTCTGCTCGGCCTTGTCGCGGATGCTGCAGGTGTTGACCAAAGCCAGGTCCGCCTCTTCCGGGGCCTCGCAGGATTGAAAACCCTGGTTGGCCAGCAGTTGCGCCATGATTTCCGAGTCGCGCTCGTTCATCTGGCAGCCAAAGGTCTTGATGTGGACGTATTTCATGACTGTCCTGTTGAAGAAAAGGGCGTGAGTTCAGGGGCCAGCGCCTCCAAAAGGCGCATGAGCGCAAAGTAGGAGCACGACGGCGTCTGGATGCGTACCAGTCCTTCAGCAGCAGAGAGCGTACTTAACAGGGCCAGACCGTCGTAGCCCTCCAGAATATGGCGCAACCAGCCAATGCGGGCAGGCTGGATACGGCAGAACAGCGACAGCATCTGCGGCATGGTTGCGCCCGTTTGCTCACACATGCAGCGTGACCTCTGCTCCGGAAATTTCATGTTCATGCGCCTTCAGCACCGGTTCCACGATCTCGTCCAGAAATTCCAGGGTCTGGGCTTCAGCCCTGCCTGTGAAATCCTTGGCATCACCCAGAAGCGCCTCCAGATCCGCAGTGGAAAAAGGTACGCGGCTGTCTTCGCCCAAACGCCGCAGGAGATCGTTTTGGCCGCCCTCTTCCTTGACCTCGCGACCAGCAGCCACTGAATGCTCCCGGATGACCTCGTGCATGGCCTGACGACTCTCTCCGCGCTCCACGCAGGCCATGAGGATCTTTTCCGTGGCCATGAAGGGCAATTCTTCCCGCAGGTGCTTTTCAATCTGTTTGGGATAGACCACCATGTTGTCGCTGATGTTGATGTAGAGCCGAAGCACTGCGTCTGCCAGCAGAAAGGCTTGGGCAATGTCCATGCGGCGGATGGCAGAGTCATCCAGTGTGCGCTCAAACCACTGGTTGCCTGCGGTGGCTGCAAAGTTGGCAGGCAGGTTCATCAGCTTGCGGGCCAGACCAGTCATGCGCTCGGCGCGCATGGGGTTGCGCTTGTAGGCCATGGCTGAACTGCCAACCTGTTTGGACTCAAAAGGCTCTTCCTGAACCTTCAGATTGGCCAGAAGCCGCAGGTCAACCGCAAACTTGTGCGCTGAAGCAGCAATGCCAGCCAGCACTTCCACGGTTTTCATGTCCCACTTGCGCGGATAGGTCTGTCCGGTCACGGCAAAGGTCTGCTCAAAGCCCAGTTTGGCTGCCACCCGGCGATCCATCTCGCGGACCTTGGCATGATCGCCTGCAAACAGTTCCAGAAAGGTGGCCTGCGTGCCCACTGTGCCCTTGGCGCCCCGCGCCTTGAGCAGACTTTGCCAGTGTTCCAGGGCATCCAGGTCCATGAGCAGATCCTGCATATACAGGGTCGTGCGCTTGCCCACGGTCACGGGCTGGGCAGGCTGGTAATGGGTATAGCCCAGGGTGGGCAGGTCTGCGTACTTTCTGGCAAAGCGGGCCAAGTTTGCCAGCGTGCGGACCAGGGCAGCGCGGATCAGCTTCATGGCCTCGCGCTGGATCATCAGGTCTGTGTTGCAGACCACAAACTGGGAGGTTGCACCCAGATGGATGATCGGCTCGGCCAAAGGACACTGCTGGCCATAGGCAAAGACGTGCGCCATAACGTCATGACGGATCTCCCGTTCCTTGGCTTCAGCCACATCAAAGTTGATGTCGTCCGCGTGTTCCTTGAGCTGGGCGACCATTTCAGCGCTTACAGCCTTGAGTCCCATTTCGTGCTGGGCCTCGGCAAGGGCAATCCAGCACTGTCGCCAGTGGGAAAACTTGTAGCGCTCGGAAAAGAGCCTCTGCATTTCCGGGCTGGTGTAGCGGGAGACAAGCGGTTCCTGATAGATGTCACGGTTACGTTCCATGGTGCGACTCCTGTGTGCGCTGGGTTTGTCAAAGGGATTGGCAGGGGTTGAAAAAGCAGCAGGCTGTTTCCGGCTGCGGTCTGCGTCCAAAAAGGCAGGGTTACAGCGGTTTCCGTTTTCATTTTTTAGGTCATGCAGAGTGAAGCACGGTTCGCAAGAGTGTTACTTTCATCGCTTCGCTGGAAAGCCTGAACGTAGCGTAGCGAAGAATCTCCAGACGGCTTCCAGAATATCGGCAAAAGCGACTTCTGCCACCATTCCGGTATCCTGTTGGAGATTCTTCAGCGCTTCGCGCTTCAGAATGACAGATGATCTTGCCAGCTTCGCGCTTCAGGCTTTCCAGTGAAACGGGAAATACAGTGGAGTTACCGCACAAAATGCGGCGGTCGCCTCTCCCGCTTCACTCAAAAACTCCTCACTCCACTCTCCACACTGTCTTTCTACCAGCCCTCACACTGCCCACTCCTCCGCCGCCAGGGGCAGGGCGTTCAGCTC
>CAMNHX010000194.1 GCA_946539945.1 uncultured Desulfobulbus sp.
CGAAAACCAAGCCTTGTTCCTCTGGGCAGTCTCGTTGAAGCAGGAACCTACCGAAGTGATTCAGGAGTGCTGTCTAGCTCCTGAATGCGGTAGGAATCCCCCGCCTTTAGGCGGGGGATGATGTCAATCTTGCGCATCCACTCCTCGTCCCCAGCGGACGAAGGGAAAACCTCTTTTTGCAACCAACAGGAAACACCCCGATGAACTGCATCTTTCTTTCCCCTCATTTTCCACCCCAGTATTACCGTTTCTGCCAGCAACTGAAGTTTGCCGGAGCCACGGTGCTGGGCATTGCCGACGCTCCCTTTGAGGAGCTTAACCCGGCCCTTCGGGAGTCGCTTACCGAATACTATCGCGTCAACCGCATGACCGACTATGAGGAACTGCTCCGGGCCTGCGGTTATTTCACCCACAAGTACGGCAAGATAGACCGCATTGACAGCCTGAACGAATTCTGGCTTCCCACAGAAGCCCGGCTTCGCGACGACTTCAACGTCTATGGACTCAAGACCAGCGATATGCCCGCCGTGCGCTGTAAGTCCGAGATGAAGAAGCGCTTTCAGGAGGCAGGCATCCCCGTGGCTCCGGGCCGAGTCGCCACTTCCCTGTCTGATGCGCGCAGACTGGCCCGGCAGATCGGCTATCCCCTGGTGGCCAAGCCGGATGCGGGCGTGGGCGCTCTCCACACCTACCGCCTGAACAACGATGAAGAACTGGTCCGCTTTTTTGCGGACAAACCAGAGGAAGACTACATTCTGGAAGGTTTTGTCCAGGGTCAGATCCAGTCCTTTGACGGTCTGGCCGATCAGAACGGCAAGCCGGTCTTCCTGACCTCCCACGTGTTCAGTCAGGGCATCATGGAAACCGTGAACGAGGGCAGGCATCTCTCCTACTATTCAGTGCGCCGCCTGCCAACAGCCCTGCAAAAGGTGGGCATGAGGTGTCTGGAAGTCTTCCCGGTGCGGGAGCGCTTCTTCCACATTGAATTTTTCAAGACCGGCAAGGAAGAGTACACGGCGCTGGAAGTGAATATGCGACCGCCCGGAGGCTTCACCACAGATATGTTCAACTATGCCTGCGACATTGACATCTATCGCGTGTGGGCAGAGCTTGTGGTCAAGAACAACAACCACCTTGACTTTGAGCGCAAGTACCTCTGCGGCTATGCCAGTCGCAAGGAGAACCAGCAGTACCTGCACAGCCATGAAGAAATTGTGGGGCGCTTTGGTACGGAACTCTGTCAGGTGGACCAGATTCCCTCGGTGCTTTCCAGTGCGTTGGGCGAGCTGGGCTACATCTTCCGGGCAGACAAGATGGAGCGACTCCAGGAAATCATTCGCTTCATTCATCAAACCGGTCACAGCAAGGAGGCATAATGGGCGCATTACTGGTTGAAAACCAGGTCTGGTACAGTCCCAGCCTGTCCACCAACATGCACATCAGGATCTACGGCTACAGCGGCGTCCCCTTTGTGGTTTTTCCCTGTTCTCTGGGGCATTACTACGATTACGAAAACATGGGCATGGTGGAGCGCCTGCGCGACTTTCTGGATGCAGGAATTATCCGGCTCTACTGCGTGGAAAGCGTGGATGCGGAAAGCTGGTATCGTTTCAGTGTGCCGCCTGCGGAGCGCGACCGTCGCTATCAGGAGTATGACGCCTATATTGCAAACGAGTTGCTTCCCTTTATCCGCAGACACTGCCACAACCCTGCCCAGCGCGTCATGGCTACTGGATGCAGCATGGGCGCGTATCATGCGCTCAACCTCTTTCTGAAGCACCCGGACCTCTTTGGCGGCTGCATCGGTTTGAGCGGTCTCTACCGTCTGGATCACAAGGAGTTTGGCCTGACAGCCAATGACATGGGTGCAGTGTATTTCAACTCACCCATCCACTATCTGGCAGGCATGGAAAACGCTTGGTATCTGGACTGGTATCGGAAAAGCGAGATCATTCTCTGCGTGGGGCAGGGCGCCTGGGAAGACGAAACACAGGATGACGCCCGCAACATGGACCAGATCTTCCGGGACAAGAAGATCCCGGCCTGGGTGGACTTCTGGGGGTATGATGTGGATCACGACTGGCCCTGGTGGTTCCAGCAGATGCGGTATTTTCTGGGCACGCTCTATCGCGAACCGTGAAGCAGCTCATCCTGCCTCGCCCGCGCCTTTCCGGGGCGCTCCCGGAGGCTGGAAAAACCTGTGGAGAGCCGGGTTCCTCGTGGAACCCGGCTCTTCGTGTTCTTGCCGGTAGTCCACAAAGACTGCCCAGCCCGGATCAATGCTTGTCTGCAGGCAGACGAGGCAGGGGTGCGTCACTGTGCCGGTTTACCCGCCGTGACCACCGCGCCCATGTCCTCTGCAGGCACGGCCAGACGCACACCGGTAAAACCCGTGCGGGTCAAATCGTCCCGGATTTCCTCCAGAGTATAGACTTGACCGCCGCCGGTCTGCACCAGCATATTGATACCGAAGAGCGCACCGCTAACCGGGGCTGTGCGCTCTGGATTCATCACAAAGTCGCGGATGGCAATGAGGCCGCCCGGGGTGAGCGCGTCCCAAACCTTGGCGTAGAGCGCCCGGGCTTCGGCACGATCCATCTGGTGAATGATGGCGCTCACCCAGGCAAAGTCGCAGGGACCGGGCAGGGCGTCTCTGGTGAAGTCGCCGCTGACCAGTCGCACCCGCCCGGCAAGCGGAGAGTCTGCAAAGCGCTTTTCCGCCTGCCTGATGCCAGTGGGCAGATCAAAAAGGCAGGCCGTGGCCTTGGGCAGGTGTTCGAGCAAGGCTACGGTATAGGTGCCCGAGGCCCCGCCCACGTCCAGAAGGCGCGGGGCGGGTGGTAGCGTGGCAAAGACGCCCGCATCCTCCAAAGCCCGCACCGTCCGGGGCGCGAGTCGCAGGGCAACCGAATTCATCCCCATGATGAAGGAGACCCGGTCCTGTTCGCGTCCCAACAGGCTTGGCAGGCTTTCCTGGGGCAGACCGCTTCGCACGGTCCAGGCCAGACGCGCCCAGTTGCGCATGATGCAGGCCCGGTGTCGCATCATGGGGATGTACGAGGCTGGATGCCGGTTGTCCAGAAGCTCCCGGTAGGCAGCGGCCACGCCATAGCGGGACTCGCTGTCTGTACCGGACTTCACACAGTAACCCAGAGCCACGAGGGCATCCATGAGTACGGTTATGGCCCGTGTGTCCGCTTGCGCGAGACGGGCCAGTTCAGCGGCAGCGAGACTGTTGTCGTGGGTCAGAAGGAGCGTGCCCAGATCCAGTTCCGCCAGGGCGGCCAGAACACTTGCCGCTGCATAGCCCTGGGTGTCGCGCTCCAGTTGATGCATTGCCTGTTCCCTCTGTTGGTTTGTCTGTTCCGTCATGGTGGTCTCCCAAGGTTGAGTGAACGGTTTGCCCGGCTGTCTCTCTCCTGCGAAAGTGTATCCTGAAGCGCCTCTGGCAGGAATTGCAACGCGAAACCATGCCGCTAGACAGCCGCAAGGCAAAGCTCCGGGGTGCGCACTTCTGGTACACCGATCCTGACCGGGCTGTGCGGCAAGCCTCGCCTTTCAGGGCGGGGAAAGAGAGCGCAACCCCACTTGCCTTGTCCCCGTGTCTTTGCGTCTCTTCTCCATTTGGCGGCAGGGACAGAGCAGTGTCAGCCTGTGGAGAGGCAGTGAGAACCGGGGGAAGAGAACAGGAACCCACCGAAGTGCTTCAGGAGTCTTGCTCCTGAACGAATCTCCCGCCTCTGAACGAATCTCCCTCCTGAAGGCGGGAGAGGATGTCAACGCCGCGCCGCTGCCCTGGCCTCCTGCTCAAAGCGGTCGACAAAATCGCTCATGGCCGGATCGTCTGTCTGGGTGGCGTCCATGGGAACAAAGCGCTGGTTGAAGGTGGAGAGCGTCCTGTCGTCCGGAGCAACCGCACCCTTGGCCAGATGCAGCCAAGGGCCGTGTCCTTTCCAGTCAATGTCCAAAAGCCCCAGATACTTGCCTCGAGTAACGGTTTGGGTAATCAGGGTCTGGCCTGTGATGACAGGCGGCATATTGCCCAAGGTATAGCCAGCCTGAAAGATGAGATCCAGCCCGGGACAGGCGGCAGCGATCTTCCGGTTTTCCAGAAAGGACTGGTTGGACAGCAGAATGATCAGATCCGCCTGACTGCGCAGGCTGCTCACCAAAGTGGGCAGAACCTCCTGCCAAGGCAGCAGACGCCAGCCCTCGCCCGTGCGGGTCAGGGGATCGGTCAAGCCCAGAAGCGCCACCTTCAGCTCGCCTGCCTGCACAGTGACAGAGGCTGGAAAGAGCCGTTCCCCGGTCCGGGCATTCACCAGATT
>CAMNHX010000195.1 GCA_946539945.1 uncultured Desulfobulbus sp.
TATTCATTACACTATTGTAAATACATTTTTTAGTTCGAGTAAACACCCCCTAGGGTCTTCCCTTTTTTCTCTTTTTACAGGTTGCAAGTCATGAAACCTACAGACACCAAAACATCCACCCGGCGCACGATCAAGGACCAGTCCGGGGCAGGCAAACTGAAGATCGGCGAACTGTTGAGCAAGGCTGGCTACATCAACTCCCAGCAGTTCGAACAGGCCAAGAACCTGAACCGGCGTACAGGTATGCCCATCAGCCGTATCCTGCTGGACAGCGGCGCGATTGATGAGGATACCATCCCTAACTTCCTCAGCCGTATGCACGGCTTCATGCCCATCAACCTGACCACCGACAAGCCAACCCAGGATGCGCTGGACAAGTTGTCCTTTGAACAGGCCAAGGGCTACATGGCCTTGCCAATCAGGGTGATTGAAAACGGCCTGCTGATCACCATGGCAGAGCCGACCGACACCAACGCCATCGAGGAGCTGCAGGACCTGCTGAAGGTGGATCTGAAGGTTGGTGTGTCCAGCTACAAGTCCATTGCAGACGCCTACAAGGAATACTACAAGATCGACGAGGAGGAGTATCAGCGCTTATTTGAGCAGGAGAGTAGCAACGACAAGGCTGTTGATGAAGGTCCGAGCGAGCTGGAGGATACGGACCTGGGCGAACTGATGGCCGCTGCTTCTGAAGAGTACGCTGTTGAGCTTGACTCTGGCAGTGACGGTGGGGCCAACGTGGTGGAACAGTTTTCAGCCAACGACGCGCCCATCATCAAGCTGGTGAACCAGATTCTGGTACAGGCCGTGCAGAACGGGGTGAGCGACATCCACATCGAACCCTTTGAAAAGACCATGCAGGTGCGCTACCGCAAGGACGGTGCGCTCTACAAGTCCATGAACCTGCCTCTCAACATCAGAAACGCCCTGGCAGCCCGCGTGAAGATTCTCTCCGGTCTGAACATTACCGAGCGTCGCGTACCCCAGGACGGTCGTATCCAGATCAAGCTGAACAAGAACAAGGCAGTTGACTTCCGTGTCTCCACCCTGCCGCTTTTGCACGGCGAAGGCATTGTTCTCCGTATTCTGGACAAGGGTTCCCTGAACGTTGACCTGACCATGCTGGGCTTCACGCCAGACACCTTTGCCTCGCTCAAGCGCTGTCTGAACCGGCCCCAAGGACTGCTCCTCGTCACCGGGCCGACCGGTTCCGGCAAGACCGTGACCCTGTATTCGGCCCTCAACTCCTTAAACCGCGAAGATACGAAAATACTCACCGCCGAAGACCCGGTGGAGTTCAACTTCAAGGGCATCAACCAGGTCAACGTGAACAACGAAGTGGGCATGACCTTTGCCGCCGCCCTGAAAGCCTTCCTCCGTCAGGATCCGGACATCATCATGGTGGGCGAGATCCGGGATATGGAAACCGCCGAAATCGCCATCAAGGCGGCCATGACGGGCCATCTCGTGTTCGCCACCCTGCACACCAACGACGCCCCGGCCACGGTCAGTCGTATGGTTGACATCGGCATTCCGCCCTTCATGCTAGCCTCTTCCCTGACCATGGTTCTGGCCCAGCGTCTGGGACGGCGGCTCTGCAAGCACTGCAAGCAGGAGGCCAAGACTCGGGCCAGGGTGGAGGCCGAGATTCTGGAACGACCGGATGTTAAAGCTCTGCCTACCGACCGCCAGAAGAAAAAAGTGGAAGAACTCCTCCTCTCCATAAAGCTGGACTACACCGATAAGGAACTGCTGGACGCAGGCTTCAAGGAAGAAGAACTGAAAGACCTGAAACTCTACAAGGCCAAGGGTTGTCCGGAGTGTAACGGGCGTGGCTACAAGGGGCGCGTGGGCTTCTTCGAACTCATGGAGGTGACGAAAGACGTGGCCGCCGCCATCCAGGCTGAAGTGTCGGAAGAGCAGTTGCGCAAGGTGGCGGGCCAGTCCGGTATGTACACCCTGCGCGAGGCAGCCCTGCAAAAGGCGCGGGACGGCATCACCAGCCTGGATGAGGTCCTCAAGCGCACGGTTGTCCATGAAAGCACACTGCCGCCCTACCTGGTCAACCCGGACGTGGAAGTGTACCAGAACGGCGAGGAGATCATCAAGGAAGACAACAGGGATAACGACTTCTTCCGGCTGGAAAAGGGGCAGCTTGAGGTGCTCCGGGACAAGAAGAAGATCGGCATGATCACTGAACCCAAGGAGTACTTTGGCGAAATGGCAGCCATGCTGAACATACCGCGCACTGCCACGGTGCGTTCTGTGGGGCGCAGCACGGTCAAGCGCTTTCCGGGAGACAAACTCTACGAGATCATTGAAAAATACCCGGACATTTCCAAAAAGCTCTTCCGCGTTCTGGGTGATCGCATCTTCAAGACCGATAAGCTCTTGGGGCATATGGCCGACGCCATGACCAAGATGCAGCAAGCCAAGCCCACTGCCTCCTCTCCAGCGGCTTCACCGGGTCAGGCTGGCATCGCATCCAGACCGACCATGCCGGGACCGGGCCGTATGAGCGTCAATCCTGCTGCCTCCTCTCCTGCGACTTCGTCAGGCCAGGCTAGCGTCGTATCCAGACCAACCACGCCAAAACCAGTCCTTGATATGCCTGCGTCGCTCTCGCAGTAAACCCCTATGCAGCAGGTTTCGGCGTACATCATTGCCTACAACGTTGCAGGCAAAATTGAGGCTGCCATCAATTCAGTGCTGTGGGCAGACGAGATCGTGGTTGTGGACTCCCACAGCACTGACGGCACCACGGAAATCGCCAGGCGCATGGGCGCACGTGTTGTGCAGGCGGAATTCACCAGTTTTGGCGATCTGCGCAATCAGGCCATGGCTGCCTGCACGCACAACTGGATCTTTTCGCTGGATTCGGACGAGCGCTGCACGCCTGCAGCCCGTGACGAGATTCTGGCCTGTCTGGCCAATCCGCAGGCTGACGCCTACTACGTACCCCGTCGCAACTTTTTCATGGGCCAGTGGATTAGCCACAGCGGCTATTATCCTGACTACCGCCAGCCGCAGCTCTTTCGCAAGGGCGCTTTGGCCTTCAAGGACGGCGATCCGGTGCATGAGGAGTTCCGCATTGTTTCCGGCAAGCCTGTGGGCTATCTGCGCGAGGCTATTTGGCAGATGCCCTTTGCAGACCTCTCGGAACTCATGCGCAAGGCAGACCGCTATTCTTCCTTGGGCGCGATCAAGCTGGAGATGCACGGCAGGCGCGGTTCCATGTGGCAGGCCCTTGGACACGCGGTTTGGGTTTTTTTGCACATATACGTCATGAAGCGCGGCTTTCTGGACGGTTGGCCCGGTTTTCTGATTGCCTTCTGCAATTTTACAGGCACGCTATTCAAGTACGCCAAGCTCTACGAGCTGCAGGCCAATCGGGACAAGCGCTGGGAAGCGCCAGCATCTCCACCGCTCAAGCGCCCCTGAATCCTTGGGAGAACAAAGAGGCTTGCCGGGTCTGGCAAGCCTCTTTGACTCGAGAGAAAATGGCTTTTTCACCGGACTGATAAAGTGCTCAGCAACGAGGCATATCATGGATGTTTTCCGGTTCAGGGATTCGATAATCGGCGACTATTCCCAATACATTACGAGTTTTTTGGTTCCTCGCTGTTTCAAGTGGGTAGCCGGTTCTTTGTTCGCTCAACTTGAGGAGTGTGTCCGGTGAGAGACAGAGACATTTTTCAGATGGCTCTTGGCCTGACACCGCCGTGGGAGGTGGAGTTCTGTGAGTTTTCGCCGGAGAAAAAGCGTCTGGACATTCGCCTATCCTTCCCCAGGGGAAGCGTTTTTGTCTGCCCGGAATGCGGAGGGAGCGGCCTCAAAGCCCACGACACCGTGGACAAGGTCTGGCGGCATCTGAACTTCTTTCAGTATGAAGCCTGGCTGTCTGCCAAAGTGCCCCGGAGCAAATGCGACCAGTGCGGCGTCCGGTTGGTCTCCGTGCCTTGGGCAAGGCCGGGCAGTGGGTTCACCCTGCTCTTCGAAGCCCTGGGCATGAGCATGGCCGGAACTCTGCCGGTCAAAACGCTTGCCGGGCGCATCGGCGTGCAGGATACCCGGATATGGCGCATGCTCCATCACTCCGTGGACGCGGCCCGAGCGCGACAGTCCCATGCCGAAGTTTCTTCTGGGAACCTTGAAAAATTCAAAATCTGCGCTCATCCGTGCAGGTAAAATCGAGGAAAATCGGTAAGTGGGAATCTTGCAAAATTAGTGCAATAAAGTTCAATAATCTTTATGAAATTACAGGGAAATAATTTGTTTTATATTAGATAACATATTGATTTGATTATATAATTTGAACATTAAAAA
>CAMNHX010000196.1 GCA_946539945.1 uncultured Desulfobulbus sp.
CACTTGGCTGCGCCGCAGAAGCTCTGTCTGGTGGATGCAAACGTCTGGGCAGGAACACAGGAGTGGGACAACATCATTTCCAGCTACCAGCCTGTCAAGCGTCGCATTGTGATCCGGGACGATATGGCAAAAACCCGGCAGGGTCTGGAAAGCGCCTTTCTGCAGGCCCTGGGCCAGTCGCTTCTGGGCAACTACGCTGCCCAGAAAAGCATTGAGCCTCTGCTGTCTTACGGCAATCCGGTGGGTCTGCTCTTCCGCCTGCAACTGATCGAAGCAGCGCAGCTCAAAAGCTTTTTTTCCCTTGCCGAGATCGGCAGCTACCTGCAACTGAACCGGATGCGTCCCTGTGTCAGGGAACAAGGTGTCTTTACCCGGGCGGTCAACCTGTATGAAGGCTTCACCCCTCCGGGCCTGTATTTCGGCCTGTTCTACGCCTGGTATCTGGACAACGCCCTTGCGCCGACCATGGAGTACAAAATGGCCATCATGCGCAGCGTCCAGACTGCCATGATTGCCGAACAAAAGCGCATCAGCCAGCGCCGCAAAGACACCATCCGCTTTTTCCGGGAAAAGGTGTTCCGACAGGGCGCTCTCTCCGCCGCCCCCTGAACGGTCAAGCATCCCTTTGCGTTTTTTGCGCCCTGTGCGCCATCGCCATGCCCCCATCTTCCAGAAAAGCAACCACCCTGGCTGATCTCTGGGGTCTGATCGCCCCCATCTTCCGCCGCCACGCCCTGCGGGTTGCCCTGGGTCTTGTCACCCTGATTGCTGTGGACGTGCTGCAGCTGATCATCCCCAAGTTTGTCCAGAAGGCCATTGATGCCCTGGCCGCTGGCACAGCCACGCCCCACTTTTTGAGCCGCATCGCGCTGGCGCTCGTGCTCATTGCCGCAAGCATGGCAGCCCTGCGTTTTGTCTGGCGCACCATGCTCATCGGCTTTTCCCGCATTCTGGAACGCACGCTCCGCAACCAGCTCTTTGCGCATCTGGTCCGCATGGACCAGCCCTTTTTTGAGCGCCGCACCACTGGCGATCTGATGGCCCATGCCAGCAATGACCTGCCTGTCATCCAGATGGCCTTTGGCATGGGCGTGGTGGCAGTGGTGGATATTCTCGTCCTCTCACTGACCGCTCTGGGCTTCATGGTTACGATTGACCTAAAGCTGACCTTGATCGTGCTTTTGCCCATGCCGGTTCTGGTTGTCTGCACCCGGAAGCTGGCAGCCATGCTACACCGCAGGGTCAACGTGGTCCAGGAGCAATTTTCCGGGATGACCGAATTTGCCCGGGCCACCTTGAGCGCTATCCGCCTGATCAAGGCCTGCACCCTGGAGCGTTTTCAGGCCCGCCACTTTGAGCGGCTGGGTCTGGATTATGTGGCTGGCAATCTGGCTGTGGCCCGGGTTCAGGGTCTGTTGGCCCCTGCCTCCACTCTGGTCGGCAGTGCGGGACTCTTGCTGCTGCTCTACTTTGGCGGCTGCTTTGTGATTGAGGGGCGAGTCAGCATCGGCGCTTTTGTGGCCTTTATCAGTTACCTGTCAACCCTGATCTGGCCCATGATGGCAGTGGGCTGGGTCGCCAACCTGGCCCAACGCGGCCTGACCAGCCTGCGCCGCCTGCACAGGATCCTCGCTGAACAGCCCTGCGTGGAGACCGGTCCCTGCCGCGTCCTGCCGCCCTCCCGCAAGCTGGTCTGCTCCCTGCGCTCCCTGGACTTTTCCTATCCGGGTTCCTCTGAACCCGCGCTGCGGGACTTCAATCTGGAACTGGGGCCTGGTCTGACCGGTCTCACTGGGCGGACAGGGGCGGGCAAATCCACACTGTGCAAGCTGATCCTGCGCCTCTATCCTCTGCCGCCGGGGATGCTGTTCTTTCAGGGTGAGGAGGCAACTGGTCTGACGCAGGCTTCCATCCGCAACCAGATCGCCTGGGCTGGGCAGGAAAGCTTTCTCTTTGCAGGCAGCATTGCGGATAATATCGCCTTGGGCAAACCAGAAGCCAGTCTGGCGGAAATCCGCGCCGCTGCCCGACTGGCTGCCATTGACGAGGAGATCATGGCCTTTCAGGGCGGCTATGGGGCAACCATTGGCGAGCGGGGCATCAAGCTCTCGGGTGGACAGAAGCAGCGGCTGGCCCTGGCGCGCGCCCTGCTCTGCCAGCGGCCCATGCTGCTGATTGATGACGGACTCTCTGCGGTGGACGTGGCTACCGAGCAGGCAATCCTGGACAATCTGCAGGCGCAGGACTGCACGGTTCTCCTGATTTCACACCGGATCAACGTGCTGTGCCGTTGCCAGCGGGTCGTGATTCTGGAAGAGGGGGCGATCAGCGCCTGCGGCACGCACGAGGCCCTGCTCTCCCATCCCTTTTACAAAACCATGCTGGAGAAGCAGAAACGCCATGCCTGATCCTTACGGCTATTCCGAAGAGGGCGCACCGTCTGTTTCCATGCGCGACTGGGCGCTCTGGCGGCGCATTCTGGGCTTCACTGCCCCGTATCGCGGTCCCCTGGCCCTGGCAGTTGCCCTTGCCCTGCTGGTGAGCCTCTCTGGCCTGATCATGCCGCAACTCATGCAACGAGGCATTGACAGCTATATCATGGCCAAAGACCTGGACAGCAGTCTGCGCGTGCAGGGACTGGGTCACATTGTGCTCCTGTATGCGGTTCTGGTTGTGCTGGTCTTTGTCTGCACCTTTGCCCAGATGGTGCTGCTGGAATGGGTGGGTCAGTCAGTGATGCACCGGATGCGGCAGGAACTCTTTGTCCACCTCATGGGTCTGGATCTGCGCTTCTTTCACAGCCATCCTGCGGGGCGTCTGGTTACACGCCTGACCAATGACATCCAGAATATGCACGAAATGTTCACCTCTGTGATGGTGGTGCTCTTCAACGAGGTGCTGAAGCTGGCAGGCGTCTTTGTCTTCCTGTTCTGGATGAACGCCAGACTGGCCCTGTTTATGCTGCCCTTTGCTCCTGCGGCCCTGGGCGCGACCTGGCTCTTCTCCCGACTGGCCCGCAGGGCCTTTCGTGACCTCCGCGTGCAGCTTGCCAAAATCAACGCCTTTCTGGCTGAGCATCTGGACGGCATGACCACGATTCAGGCCTTTGGTGCGCAGGCGGCAAGCTGTGACCAGTGCCACGCACTGAACAACGAATATCTGCGCCGCGCCCTGCGCCAGATTCGGGTTTTTGGCGTGTTCCTGCCCTTTACCGAGCTGCTGTCCACTGTAGCCATTGCCGTGATTGTCTGGTACGGCGGTGGCGAAGCCATGCAAAAGCGCCTGACACTTGGCGAACTGGCCGCCTTTTTGGCCTATATGCGGCTCTTTTTTCAGCCGCTCTGGGAGCTGTCGCAGAACTACTCCATTGTCCAGTCAGCCATGGCTTCTGCGGAGCGCATCTTTGAGACCCTGGACGAAAAACCGGAAATCCTGCCGCCACCTGCGGATCGTGCTGTCCTGTGGCAACCTGCTCCTGGCGCAGGTGTGGCGATAGCCTTTCGTGACCTGAACTTCGGCTACAGCAGGGAAACCCTGGTTCTGCACGACATCACTCTGGAGATTGCACCGGGTGAGACCGTGGCCTTGGTAGGCGCAACTGGCGCGGGCAAGAGTACTTTGGTCTCCCTGCTCGTCCGTTTTTATGACCCGCTCTCTGGCGCGGTTTTGGTGGACGGGTATGACCTCAAGGACCTGGACCCTCACACTCTGCGCCAGCACATCGGGCTGGTGATGCAGGACATTTTCATCATGCCGGACACGGTACAGGCCAACATCGTGCTGGATCAGCCGCTGGACAAGGCCCGGCTGGATCGGATTCTTGCGCAGACCGGGCTGTACCGTTTCATCAGGCGCTTGCCAGAAGGGCTTGAAACCCGCATCGGTGAAGGGGCGCGCAGTCTCTCTCAGGGCGAAAAGCAGATGTTGTCCTTTGTGCGGGCCTTGTACCGTGATCCTGCGATCCTGATTCTGGACGAGGCCACAGCCTCCATTGACGCAGAATCGGAAAACCTGCTGGAAGAGGCAGTGGTTGCGGGCTTTTCCGGGCGTACCTGTCTGGTGATTGCACATCGCCTGTCCACCATCAGCCGGGCAGACCGGATTGTGGTCATGGACCAGGGGCGGATTGTGGAAACCGGCAGTCACGCCGAATTGCTGGCTGGCGATTCCCGCTACCGCGAGCTGGTACGCCTTGATCAGGGGCGGGGTGGGGACTTTCTTTGAAAATGAGCCAGTAGCGTACAGGCGCAATTCTGGGATCAGGGCTTGAACTGTTTACTTGAAATTTAATCAAATCTCTGCAAACCTCTCCAAAATGATA
>CAMNHX010000197.1 GCA_946539945.1 uncultured Desulfobulbus sp.
GACGCCACAATGACGCAGTTGATGCCCTTGGCCGTCAACAGATGATACCAGGTGTCGCCCAAGTAGCCCGCCTCGTCATCGCAGACAAACTCCACCTCCCCCAAGGTGTCGGCAAGCTGCCGCCGCACCGTGTCCAGGTACTGCAAGACCTGCTCGTAATCCGGCTCGCTCTTGAACTCAAAGCGCACTTCCCGGTCGCCCGAGGCAAAGGTCGCCAAGCGATACCTGATGGAGTGGACATCCATGCCGACATAAAGTACTGTGTTCATCGTGCCCTCCATTTGTATGCGGTAATCCCCTGGCTGCTCGCCATGCTTTACACGGCAAGTGTACCGGGCAATCCGCAGCCCGACAAAGGGAGGTCACTTCATATTGTCTCTAACGGGAACCTTGAAAAATTCAAAATCCGCGCTCATCCTCACAGGTAAACTTGAGGAAAATCGGCAAGTTACAAAAGTGGCAATTCAGCTTATCAGCTATTTTGCAAGGTTCCCTATATATGTTACCAAACTTATGAGACAACAGTGCTTTGGTATAACAAATCCCATAAGACAGCAGGATAAAAATGAAAATTTTACTTGGTATAGGAACATGGGTAAACAGTATTCTCCATATAGATACAGAACTACGTTCAATGGGGAATATAGTATCAGTTATCCATACTGATGAGTATAAATATACCTGTTCATACTTCCAAAAGAAACTTGATAATATAGGATTCCATGCACAACATCGTAATTACAAAACACAAACAAAAGAGAAGTTTTATAACCATCTCGAGTCATTCCATCCAGATATAATTTTATTCGTAGGTTCTCCTCGCCATGTGATGAGTGAATATCAGGTAAAGAAACTGAAAGAAAAAACAACTGTTATAGGATGGTTTGTAGATAGTGTACAAAATGACGAGTCAATTGGTGAATATTGCCACTCTTTTCATCATATTTTTGTTTTTGAAAAGCAGGATCTCACCTTTTTTCTGGAAAACTATTCCATCAGTGCAAAATATTGTCCAGTTGGTTTCAGCGCTGCTTATGGGAAACCACACGAGACCGGTAAAGACCTTGATCTGGTTTTTGTGGGCAGCCCGTTCAAAAATAGATTGGCCTTGCTGGATGTCCTAGCCTCTGCTGCGGAGAAAAATGAATGGAAAATGCAGATCTGTGGACCTTTCTACGATGAGCAGTATTTTTGGAAGAAACCGTTCTTCCGTAGAAAGCACCCTGCTCTCTATCGCTTTGTGCATAACGGCCTTGTTTCTTCTGAAGAGGCTGCTTCTCTGTACGCCCGTGCCAAAATTTGCCTGAACATCCACGCGAAAGAGCACAAGAGCCTGAATCCTCGCACCTTTGAAATCATGGCCATTGGTTCTCTGCAACTTCTTGATCAACGGGAAGATTATGATCTTGTCATTTCCGGCCAAGATGTGCTGGTTTTTTCTGATGCAAACGATCTGGTGCATCAGGTGACAGATATTCTGACCCATTACGAGCGTTATGCACCCATTGCCACCAGCGGTCAGCAAAAGGCACTGACCCACTATTCCCTGCGCCAAAGTCTGGAGCGCATCCTTCAGGTTTGAAGCGCCCGACCAGCGGACGCCTTGCCAAAGCGGGTGCGGAGTACGGCTTGTGCCCGCTCAAGCAGCGGATGCAGACTCTCGCTTCTTGTGGCGCTGATGCCGACCGCCCCGTCTTGCAGGGCGCAGACCCTTTCCTCTTCTGTCAGCAGATCCATCTTGTTCAGGACTCGGATGCGCGGAATACTGTCCAGATCCAGTTGGGTCAAAAGGCTGTCCACAGCTTCAGCCTGCTGCTGCCAGGCCGGGTTGGCCCGGTCAATCACGTGCAGGATCAGGTCTGCCTCGTGCAGTTCCTCAAGCGTTGAGGCAAAAGCCTTCAACAGATCGCCCGGAAGTTTGCGGATAAAACCCACGGTGTCGGTAATGATGACTTCCCTGTCTTCTGGGAAACGCAAGCGGCGACTGGTTGGATCCAGGGTGGCAAAGAGCAGGTCTTCCGCCAAAATCCCGCTCCCGGTTAGGGTATTCAGAAGCGTGGACTTGCCCGCGTTGGTGTAGCCCACCAGGGAAATCACCGGCACATCCCGCTTGCGCCGCCGCTCCCGGCGGCGGGAACGCTCCTTGCCCACCTGGTCCAGTTCGCGGGACAGCCGCGCAATCCGGTCGTTAATGCGCCGCCGGTCGATTTCCAGCCGCGTTTCACCGGGTCCCCGGGCGCCGATGCCGCCGGTCAGGCGGGAGAGTGCATCATCCCGGGTGGTCAGCCGGGGCAGCATATACTTCAGTTGCGCCATTTCCACTTGCAACTTGCCTTCCCGTGAGACAGCGCGGCGGGCAAAGATGTCCAGAATAAGCTGGGTGCGATCAATCACGCGCAGAGCGCTGTGATCCGTGATGGAGCGCATCTGCGAGGGCGTGAGTTCCTGATCAAAGATCAACAGGTTGGCGGCCAGGCGCACGCTGTCCAGCATGATTTCCACCAGCTTGCCCCGCCCCATGAGAAAGCGCGGGTTGATCTGTCTTTGCCGCTGGATAACCCGGTTCAAAACCAGTACGCCTGCACTGCGGGCCAGCTCGGCCAGTTCGCGCAAACTGTCTTCCGCCTCGCTGCGTGGCGCAGTGCTGACTGAAACAAGAATGGCCCGGTCCTTGCCCTCCTCTGCCTGTTTGAGCGGCGTGGTACGGGCGAACTCATCTTCCAGGGCCTGCACAAGAGCCAGGCAGGATGCTGTCTGGTGAGCCGGATGTACGGGCGGCAGTTCTGTCCAGTCCCGGCCTGTGACAGTGTCTGGGCGCGGCAAAAGGTGGGCGCTGCGGAGCAGGTCCGGCAGACCGTCGCGCAGGTTCAGGACAGAAAAAAGGTCAAGCCGCAGACAGGCCAGGTCCATGATGTCTTCATCCGTGATGCCGCCCGGTCCCAGGGCGGTGCGCACGCAACGCAGACCGCAGAGGCGCTTGCCGCTCCCCTGTCCGGGCAGGGCAGGAATGGTGATGCGGTCAAAGTCGCCGACCAACACGCCTTCGATCTGACCGGAACGGTGGATCAGAAGACCAAGTTGGCGATTCAGCGCAAAGGAAAGTGCAGCCAGTTGGCGGGCGGTCTCGCGATCAATGATGCTTTCCGGCGCGATGCGGCGGCTGGAGAGCCGGTCCAGCGCTCGAAACTGCGCGGGCTTCAAACCCGCAGTATTGCCGCTGATGGTGTTCATGGGGATACGTTGTCGGTTCTTCTTTCTTGATTTTGCCGTTCTGCAAAACCTGCGCAAACCTGATCAAACCTTTTCCAATCTGTTCAGGTCTGCTGTTTGCTTCCTGCTTTAACGAGACCGGTTTCACCTGCCCCTCGCGGAATGGGCCAGAGCCTGCCTCTCCACAGGCTGACACGGTAAAACTCACCGCCAGATTCTTCAAGTGCAGGGCCGCGTTTACGTCCCGGTCGTGCCTCCCGCCGCAGGACGGACAGAGCTTGTTACTCGCGAAAAAACGTTCCGCCACCATCACTTCGCCGCCGCACAAGGCCACCTTGTAGCCCAACTGCCGACGAAACTCGAAAAAGCCCATGTCCGCTATGGAACGCGCCAGATGATGGTTCTTCGCCATGCCCCGAGCCTTCAGCCCTTCAATGACAAGCGTCTTGAAGCGGCTTGTCAAGGTGAGGTGCTGGACAGCTGATGCAGGGCATTCTGCCGGATGTTCGCGATTCGGGCGTGCAGACGAGACAGTTTTTCCTTGGGTGTGTGCCGGTTACCAGCCCGTTGAAAAATTCGTTTTTGTTCCAAAATACGGGTGCTAACCCCTTGATTTTATTAGGGGTGATTTTGGCTGAACAGCGTTTTTCAACGGGCTATTACAGGAGCTGCTTTGCTTGCAGGCAAGCGAGCGGGACAGTTTTTACAGGCGTCCCAAAAGCGCCCTGTACGGCTCGGGACCGGCAATGCGTTCTCCAGTGGAATGCGTTGCCAGCAAAGAAACGCCCGAATCCACGCCTGCAGCGCCCTGGTTTTCGGCAGGAGCGCGACTTGGATTCGGCACGTCCACGGTAATGCTGACGAACCAGCGATGGGTCATCCGGAAGATCACGGCGGACAGGATTTTTCCCGGAAAACGCAGGGCTTCCCGCATCCGCACCCAGCCCAGACCGGGAACGCGGAACGGCGACCAGAAACCGTGAACTGGTCACCCGAGAGCGAAAAACGCGCATCCTCACTTGCAATTGCCACTGGAACAATTGGTAGTTGAGGGAACCTTGAAAAATTCAAAATCTGCGCTCATCCGTGCAGGTAAAATCGAGGA
>CAMNHX010000198.1 GCA_946539945.1 uncultured Desulfobulbus sp.
CTGGCTTACTGGTGATCCTTGTTGATCAGCGCGTGCAGTTCGTCAATTTTTCGCTGCAACTCGTCGATATCATCCTTTTTCGCCAGATTGAGCTTCTGAACCTGTTCTTCCACTCTGCGGGCAATCCAGAGGTCAAGCTGTTCCCTGGCCTTTTCCGACTTGCTGCGCAGGCCATCCACAAAGTTCATCCCTTCCTCACGGGTCATTTTCCCCTTTTCCACCAGCTCTTTTTGCAGTTCTTCCAGCTTTTCCTTGGTCAAAGTGGCAAAGCCGAGTCCAGTGTCAAAGATGTTCTGCAAGAGTTCTTTCATGAGACTGTCTCCTGGAGTTGAAGATGGTTTTTCGCCAGATCGCGATGCTGACAGGATACCTCATAGCCCAGCCCGGAGAGCCAGTGCGCCAGATACTCTGCCAGCGCCACCGAGCGGTGGTAGCCGCCGGTGCAGCCCAAGGCAATGCGCAGGACATCCTTCTTGCCGTTTGCCGCCCAGGCTGCACAGACAAAGGTAAGGAATGGTTGCAGCAAGGCAAGAAATTCCTGCGTTGTCTGCTGCTGCAGCACATAGTCGGCGCTTTTTGGTTCAGTACCGGGCAAGGGCTTCAGATCCGGCACCCAGAAAGGATTGGGCAAGAAGCGCAGGTCAAAAACATAGTCCGCCTCGATCAGTCCGTGGTGGAAACCAAAAGACAAAACAACAATCTGCATACAGCCTCCTCTTCTTCTCTTCTCTCTCAACTGCCAGTTTGCCCCAAGGGCGTGCTGCCCTCCTGCAAGCGTGCACTTGGCACGTGCAGATCTGCCGGTACGGATAAGGGGGTAGGTCTCAACCCTTGTCCCGGCAGGAATTGTACACTGGAGCGCCGCTTTGGGCAAAGTCCCGGAATACGGTCAAGGCTGCTTCCCTGGCCCCATTCCCGTGAAAGGCAATGCCCCGCAGTGCCAGTTCGCCCTGCCAGTCCGGCGGAAGCGGACCTTCGTCAAAGCCGGTTATCTCCTCCATCTCCGGACCGTAGCCCGCCACGACCAGAGAGCGCACGCCTGACCACAGCACCGCGCCAAAGCACATGGCGCAACACATCCAGTTGACCACCAGTTCATGGGCAGGCAGACCCGGCGCACCCAGATCAAAGGTATGCAGCCGCTTTTGGGCAAGTGAAAGCGCCATGATTTCCGCGTGCGCCGAGGAACAGGCAAGCGGGGTCACGCGGTTCACAGCCAGCATCACCAGCTTTCCTGAATCCCGTTCAAAAACACCAGCCGCAAAAGGTCCGCCCGTGGCCTTTTGCACGTTCAGCCGTGACAGCCGGATGACAGTCTCCAGCCGTTCTTCCCGACTGGGCAGGCAGTCTGGCAGGGCGGCCATTTCCTCCCAAAGCCAGTCAGGCAGGGTCAGGCAACAGTCCAGTGCTTCACTTTGCATGATGCTCCTCCATAAAAATCTGTCGTACAGCTTCCGGGATCTTGCCTTTAGCCTTGAGACTGCCTTTTGGTCCCAGTTCGTAGATGCCAAACCACTCTTCCGGGTCTTCTGGCGCATGGTGTTTGGCGTCGTCCCAGGTTTCTCCGCTCTTCCACCACTCGTCCTGCCACTCAAAAAAGGCCAGTCCACAGAAGTGATCCGCTCCTTGGGCTGTGCGCAGATCCCGCCAGAGCTGGACAAAATTCTTTGCCACATCCTCAACCTTGTGACCGCCAAAACCGGGAACCTCTGGCTTGGGCGCAACGGGCGAGGTGGAAAAGCCCACCTGACCAATCAGGATGGGCTTGTGGGTTTCCCAGGCCAGTTGCTCCAGATAGCCCTGATAGCTGGTCCCTGTCGTGCGGCCCGGCCCGGAACTGCGTACTGCATTGGCATAGGGATAAATGTTCAGGCAGATCAGATCGCCCATGTCCGGCAGCATGGCGTCTTCGGGCCGTACTTCCAGGTCAGGCCGGTCTGTGATTGGGCCAACATGGGTAAAGCTGGTGTGGCAGTACAGGTGACGCTGGCCGTAGCGGGTCAGTTCGTAGTCCATGGCGCGGTCAATCAGCATGGTCATGGCGATTTCGCTGGGATTGCGGTTCTGCACCTGTACGTGTTTGCCGCGAAAGCTGGTCACTTCCGGGTGGGCCGCGTTGGTGGCAGTGATGGACGCAGGCTGGAGTTCGTCGCCAATGGAGAAGAGAACCAGCCGATCCGGTCTGCCGACTGCGTAGTTGTGGTCAATCACGCCTTTGATGATTGCGGTTTGCCGGTCCAGATAGGCTGGATCCAGATAGTCGCGCTCATAAGGGGAAACCCAGATGTCCTGACCGTAGAGCAGGTCTTCCCGGTCCAGCGCCGCGAAGAAGCCCACAGGCATCTGACGGGGAAAAACGTGGAGATAATTTACGCCCAAGGCCCGCATCTTTGGCAGGTGCAGGGCATAACGGGAATCGTCTCCGGGCATATCGTTGTGCAGCGGCGATTCGCCGATCAGATAGGGCGAATAGCCCATGCCCTTGAAAAACACGGGAACATCCGGTTTCTTGAGATCGATCAACCTGTTGTTGCGCACGACAAAGCGTCTGGGTTCCGGGGTTTCCGGAGTCAGGACAGCGGTTTTTTCCGGGCGCGGCTGGACGGCTTGAGCGTTTCCCAAGAGGAGGAGTATCAGACAACAGAGGGGCAAGAGCAGTGTACGGTTCATGGACACTTTCGAAGCTGAAGGACGGGGGGACGCGATGCGCGGGAGCGGCACAGAGGCAAGAGGAGAGTGCGCACACGCACCCTCCAGTGTATCCGCCCTGCGCCAGAATCCAAGCGTTTTTCAGCGTTGCACTGCCTCGTCTGACACGGGCAAGCGGGTTTTGGGGTGTGAGTTGGGAAAGAGACCGAACCTTGTGTTACGGTAAAGCCAGATTGAAATTGGGCTGGAAGCTGTCCAAAAGGCCCAGCAGTTCCTGCAAAATCGCCACGTCTCCGTCCAGCAGCTTGCCTTTCTGCGCCTCGCTCACGGTCAGCAGACCGGAAAACAGCGCCATCATGGACTCTTTGGAACAGCGCAGGATTAATGCCGGCTCCTCGGCTGTTCCGGCCTTGCGGGCGTGCAGCACGCTGTTTGCCAGATCCAGGTCCCAGATCTGATCCTCACCCACATCTGTCAAAGCCACACGCAGGCGCAGGCGCTTTCCGGCGGCGCGTTCACCGTTGAGCCGCACTGCCAGATAGGAGAAAAACAGTTCCGGCGGCATGGCCTTTTGCTGTGCCCCGATCTTCCGGCCCGGCTTGACACCCTGCGCTGCGCTGACAACTGCGGTCTTCTGACGCAGTTCCTGCGCTCCGCTCAAAAAGAAGTTGCGCCAAGGACCGCTTTCCGCCTGATAGCCCAGCTGCTCCAGCGCGTCAGCCTCCAGTTCACGGGCCTCGGTGTTGGAGGGATCAGCAAAGACCACGTGATCCAGTACCTGCGCCACCCAGCGATACTGACCAGCGGCAAAGTCCTGCCGAGCACGTTCCAGCACCGCTGCTGCGCCCCCCATGTACTCCACGTATTTTGCCGCTGCCTCTTGCGGGGGCAAGGGGTGCAGATGCGCCGGGTTGCCGTCAAACCAGCCCAGATAAAAGTTGTACACTGCCTTGACGTTGTGATTCAGGCTACCGTAGTAGCCGCGCAGGGCAAAATGCCGGGCCAGTTCCGGCGGCAGACGCAGGTTTTCGGCAATCTCCAGCATGGTCTGTCCCTGATTGGCCAACCGCAGGGTCTGGTCGTTGAGATAGCGGTAGAGATCGCGGGTCAGGGTCAGGGTTTCGCGCACCCGATCCTTGCCCCAGACTGGCCAGTGGTGCATTCCGTAGAGGACTTCCGCCTCATCGCCCCAGAGTTCCAGGGTCTGGTCAAGCGCCTTGACCCAGCTTAAGGGATCACGGGTCTTGGCACCGCGCAGGGTGTAGAGGTTGTGCATGGTGTGGGAGCAGTTTTCCGCCGCAGTCAGGGCCTTCAGGACCGGAATGTACCAGTGCATTTCCGCTGGAGCCTCGGTGTTCGGGGTCAGCAGGAAGACAAAATCAAGCCCGTCCAGATTGAGGGTCTGGCCGTTTTCCGTGATGGTTTCCGTGGGCGGAATCAGTCCGGTTGCACCGGTGGAGGTTTTGAGTCCCAAGCCAGCGCCCACGTGCCCGGTTGGTCCGGCAGGCAGGGTATTGCCGTACATGTACTGGGCGCGGCGGCTCATGGCAGTCCCTGCCAGCACGTTTTCCGACACAGCCGCTTCCAGAAAACCCTCAGGCCCAATGACCCGCACCAGACCGCTCTGCCCATCTGCCGCACTGGTC
>CAMNHX010000199.1 GCA_946539945.1 uncultured Desulfobulbus sp.
GTATTTCATCCCAGAAGGGCAAAACTTCTAAAATGAAAACGGAAACGCTCTATTAGACAAATTTTGCAAGGTTCCCTTCTGAAGATGAAAAGAGGCAGAACATCACACAAAATTGAAAGTACCATAGTATGAGAGCATCTGAAAATAAAAAGGGGTGACCCTGCGCAAGGCAGCGTCACCCAATATTTTGTACCCTTGCCAGTCTTCAGTACAGGTCAAATTTTTTCAGCAGGCGCACGCTAGCCAGATAGGAAACCAACAGGGTTGCAAACCAGCAGATACCCAGGAAAATACCCATATCACACTCCTTTGTTGTTTGATTAGTAGGCAGAACGCTCGCTCACATCCTCTTCACGTATCTTTCCCCTGTCCATGAGATACCAAACATAGGCTATATAGGCCAGAACCAGCGGAATGAACAGTGCCACATAGGTCATTACCGTGAGCGTGTAGGGGCTGGACGAGGCATTGAAGATGGTCAGGCTGGACTGCAAGTCCACCCGGGACGGGTAAAAAGGTGTGTTGTTGTAGGCAGGCAGCAGCAGCACGGTCAGACCAATCAGAACCGTACCCAGACCGCCAAACCAGATGCCCTTGGTTGACGCGCTTTTGAAGGTGTGCCAGACACCGTGCGCTCCACTCGCCAAGCCGGCAAGCAGAAGCAGCAAGAGCCAGGGATTGGCAAAGAGGTTACGCAGATACTTGAAGTTCTGGCGGGCTATCGTGCCGTCCTCGCCAATGACAAAGCCTGGCATGAGCAGCAAAAACAGCACCACCACCCCCAGAAAGGGCAGGGACCATCTGGCGTTTTGCCAGCAGGCGGCGCGCAGGCGGGCTTCCAGCTCTGCCGATTCACCAGGGGCAATGTTGTTGATCAGGTACAGAGCGCCCAAAGTGCGGGCGTTCAGCACCAGAAAGACGCCCAGGCAGATGTTGAAAATGCTGTACGGCGAAAAACTCAAGGCAGCATCCAGACCGCGCAAGGGGCTGGTGCAGGTGACCGCGTTATTGGCGTCCAGAATGAAGTTGGACCCGGTAAAAAAAGTACCCACTGCCGCGCCAATCAGCAAAATGCCGACAGAGCCGTTGATGAACAAAAACAGTTCATAGACCTTGCTGCCGTACAAGTTGCCGCTCTTCCGTCTGAACTCGTAACTCACGGCCTGCAGAACAAAGGTGTAGAGAATGAGCATCCAGACCCAGTAAGCGCTGCCAAAAGAGGTGGAGTAAAACTTGGGAAAGGCGGCAAAGAGCGCCCCACCAAAGAGCACCAGTGTGGTGAAGGTCAGCTCCCACTTGCGGCCCAGAGAGTTGATGATCAGATTCTTTTCCTTGTCTGTTCTGGCGACCTGCCAGAGCAGGGTTTGCCCGCCCTGCACAAAGTTCATGAAGAGAAAGAGCGCACCTACCACGGAGCAGAGCAGCCACCAGAGATGCTGCAAGGTTGCATAGTCCAGATTGATCATGTCAGTTTTCCTCCGGTCCGATGCTGATCTGTTTGAGCATGATGCTGACTTCAGCAATCAACATAATCACAAACAGCGCAAGAAAGATGAAGAAGGTGGTCTGCACCGCGCCGACAGACAGGTTGGTGCGGGCCACGGACACCGGCAAGAGTCCCTCAATGGCCCAGGGCTGGCGTCCCACTTCAGCCACAATCCAGCCAGCCTGTCCAGCGATCATGCCCAGAAAGTAGCCAATGCAGCCCAGACTCAGCAGCCATTTTTTCTGCTCAAGCACACCTTTCCAAAGAAAGTAGAGGAAACCGACAAAGAGCAGGAGAATCACGCCGCCCAAAGACACCATGATGTGGAAGGCGTAGAAGGACAACGCTACCGGCGGCACGGCCTCTTCCGGGCTTTTCAGGTAGCCGTAGCCCAGAAAAGCCTTGTTTTCGTTAAAAGCGGCCAGATGCACTTCTGCAGCGCTGGCGTCCCCGCTCTTTTTCGCGGCCCGGTAGGCGTCCAGACTGGCAATGGCCTCTTTGCCGCGCTGCATTTTTTCAGCCACACCCATGATCTTCTGATCTGCATTGCCGTTCACCAGATCCTTCATGCCCGGCACAAAAGCGCCAAAGGAGCGTGTGGCCAGAAAGGACAGCAGACCGGGAAATTCCGCAGCAAAGTGAAAGCTTTTCATGTCTTCGTCTTTCACGGTTTTTTCCCGGTTCACCACGCCAAACATGACCAGCCCGGCATTGGTCTCGCCCTCGTACAGCCCTTCGATGGCTGCCAGCTTCATGGGCTGAACTTGAGCGATCTCATAGGTGGTTTCGTCGCCGTTGAACATGGTGAAGACCGAAGCGATCAGCCCCAGCACTGCGGCCACCACAATAGACCGCTTGGCCATACGCTGGTGACGCCACCGGAGCAGATACCAGGACGACACGGCAATCACGAACAGGGAGGCGGTCATCATGGAGGAACTGGTGGCGTGCGTGAACTTGTTGATCGCAAAGGGCGAAAGGGCCACGTCTGCAAAGCTCTGCATCTCAAAGCGGGCAGTGTCCGGGTTGAAGGCTTGCCCAACAGGATATTGCATCCAGGCATTGGCTACCAGAATCCAGACCGCAGACAGGTTGCTGCCAATGGCGACCATCCAGGTGGACAAAAGGTGGAAGCCCTTGGAAACCCGGTTCCAGCCAAAGAACATGACAGCAAAGAAGGTGGCTTCCATGAAAAAGGCGATGATGCCCTCCACAGCCAGAGGTGCGCCAAAGATGTCGCCCACCATCCAAGAATAGTTTGACCAGTTGGTCCCAAACTCAAATTCCAGGATGATGCCGCTGGCCACGCCCACGGCAAAGTTGATGGCAAAGAGCTTCATCCAGAACTTGGTGAGGCGCTTCCACTCTTCGCTGCCGGTCTTGACGTAGATGGTGTGAAAAAAGGCGATAATCCACGTCAGACCCAGTGTGAGCGGCACAAAAAGCCAATGGTACATGGCGGTCAGGGCGAATTGCGCACGCGCCCAATTCACCATGCTCAAATCCATGCTTTCAAGCATACGTTCCTCCTTGGTTCAGTTGTTCGTCCTGCTGTTTGCGGGCCGGGTCAGTTGCTCGGCCACATGATCGGCCCGCGCCTGATCAGTCTCAAAGTGGGTGTGCAAATAGTTTGGGAAAAAAAACACCTTCAGAATGGCGAACATGACAAAGAGCTTGATAAGGATAATGGTCCAGAGCGTGCGTCCCAAGGTCATACCGGCAAAGCCGTCGCGGTAGAAGCGACAGATCCGGCCTACCAGACGCCCTGCCTGCGCCAGTGCTTTCATGCAGTTCATGGAGAGACCACCTGGTCGAGATTTGGCGCTTTGCCTTGCTGTAGGTCTTCCATATTGACTGCGGCCAGCGTGCTGCGCATTTGCCTGCGGACCTTCTGCCAAACCTGATGGACCGCGCAGGTCTCGCTGTTGCCGCAGCTTTCTGGTCTGAGGATGCAGTCGTTGAGGTAAATTTCGCCAATCATGGTTTCCACTACTTCCAGAAGGGAAATCTCTGTGGGCTGTTTGAGCAGCACATAACCGCCATGGGAACCCTGCCGGATCTCAATCAGTCCGTTTTTGGCCAGCTGCTGGGCGATCTTGGCGAGAAAATGCGCTGGAATGTCTGCATTGTCAGCCACCTCCTGTTTGCTGATCAGTTGCCCCTGACCCTTGCCGCAAAGATACAGGATGCAACGGACTGCGTATTCCCCTGCCCGTGTCAATCTCATAGCGCTTGTCCTTTCTGTTTAGGATAGAAACAGTCTGATATAAACCTTAATAGACTCTGCTTGTCCGGCGCAACAGATTTTTGGCGGGCAAAGCGGGAAACTCCCGACTTCTCCCTGTTTCTGTACATGAACACCCATCCCAAAGTTTCGGCAACATAAAATCTCCGGAAGGCTGGGCTTTCCGAGGGGTTTTTGCAGGGGATTCTGGAGGAGGGGCTACCAAAGCTTCAGCAAATCGCTGGTCTTCAGGCTGGTTTGTTGTTCAGTACGGCAAACCGGGCTGCCGCGTCGCTGCCTGTGCCATCCGCGTTGTAGCCAATGGCATTAGAGCATTTTTACTTTGTTTTTTGAAAATGCTGTGCCTGAAACCCGGCTTTTCCGGGAGGAAGGCAGAATAAAGGGCAACTTTAAAGAGTTACCGGGCTGCGCGGAAAGTCCCACCCTTCAGGGCGGGGATGTAGAGCGCGAACCCACTTGCCTTTTTCCCGGTCTTCGCCTACTTTCTCCTTTTGGCGGCAGGACATGTCGTGTCAGCCTGTGGAGAGATAATGAGACCTGGGGGAATAGGGGCTTGGTTCGCA
>CAMNHX010000200.1 GCA_946539945.1 uncultured Desulfobulbus sp.
TGATCATACTGATAAGCGGCGCATCCCACACCGGCAAAACCGTGCTGGCGCAGCGGATGCTGGAACAATACAAGTATCCGTATCTTTCCATTGACCACCTGAAGATGGGGCTGATTCGCAGCGGCAAGACCGACCTGACGCCAGAGGATGACGAGGCGCTGACCGCGTATCTTTGGCCCATTGTCCGGGAGATGATAAAAACCGCGATTGAAAATCGGCAAGATCTCATAGTGGAAGGCTGTTACGTTCCTTTTGATTGGCGACGCGATTTCGATGAAGAGTATTTGCGGTCAATCCGGTTTGTTTGTCTTGCCATGACAGACGCCTATATTGACGCGAATTTTGATGCGATAAAGCAGCATAGTTCCGACATTGAAACAAGAATAGATGAGGTCAGTTGCACGATTGCTGCTTTGAAGGCGGACAACCTGAACTACAGAGATGGGTATCGGAAAACCGGTGAGCGAATCGCACTCATTGACGCTGACTATGAACGGACGATAACGGCGCTTCTGGAATGACAAGTGCAAAGGCGCGAATCACTGTCAATCACGAGGTGTATGATGCAAATAGATATGAATGATGCAAAAAAAGATTTGGATCATCTGCTTGTTCTTCTGGAAACAGGTCAGGATGAAGATATTTTTCTGACTCAACAAGGCAATCCCATTATCAAAATGAGTCGGCTTCGCATGGGATCCGGTTCCAGAAGATTCGGAATCGCCAAGGGAATGTTGGAAGTTCCTGATGATCTGGACAAGTATAATGATGAGATCGCCGAAATGTTTGGGGTGAAAGAGTGAATGTCCTGGCTGATTCCCATATCCTGCTATGGACATTGACCGGAGACTGCAGGCTTTCCCAAAAGGGTAAAAGCATCATGCTTGCTGATGAAAATGAAGTGTTCTTCAGTGTCGTTTCCATTTGGGAGATAGCGATCAAACATGTCGCGCATCCGCAGCATGTCAAATTTTCCGGACGGGACCTGGCATGGCATTGTCAGTGCCGAACTTTACGCAACTGGACTTGCGGCTTGCCCACATCAACGCCTTGGAAAGACTTGCCCGCGTTCCCGGAGCGCCACCGCACAAAGACCCCTTTGACCGGATGCTGATCGCCCAGGCCAAGGCCGAGAACATGACCTTTCTGACCCATGACGCGCTGCTGGCCGACTACAACGAGCGCTGCGTCGTGCTGGTGTGAGCGCGGGGAGAGGCGGACATGAATCACGACAAGACCTTCATCAACAGCATCGGCATGGAGTTCGTGCCGATACCGGCGGGAACCTTCTGGATGGGGGCCGGGGATGACGATGATGACGTTTGGTGGGACGAGGTGCCACGCCATGAGGTGATCATTTCACGAGCCTTCCACTTGGGCAAGTATCCTGTCACCCAAGCGCAGTGGCAGGCGGTGATGGGAGAAAACCCCAGTAAGTTCCAAGGGCCTGATCGTCCGGTGGAAAACGTGAGTTGGGAGGAGGCGCAGGCGTTCATCGCCAAGCTGAACGCATTGGAGGGGCACGAGCGCTACCGCCTACCCACGGAAGCGGAATGGGAGTATGCCTGTCGTGCGGGCAGCGAGACGAAGTATTCGTTTGGCGACGACGCGGGCGAGTTGGGGAAGTACGCTTGGTACAAGGACAATGCCGGGGGCGAGACCCATCCCGTGGGACAAAAGCGGCCCAACGCTTGGGGCCTGTACGACATGCACGGCAACGTGGCGGAGTGGGTGAGCGATTTGGAGTGGGAGGGCCAGTACGACGAGGACTACTACGCCGGGCCTGTGGTGGATCCGCATGGCCCGGAAGCGGGCGAGGACCACATGATCCGCGGCGGCAGTTGGTTCGACGGTGCAAGGGACTGCCGGTCGGCCTACCGGACCTGCGGCGGCTATCCGGGTTGCCGCGAGGACGACCTCGGCTTCCGGCTCGCCCTTTCCCTGGAAAAATAGGGATGCGCCGGGCAGGAAAAAGACCTCGCCCCCGCGACCGGAGGCGAAGCAACCTTCAGCAAAGGAGAACAATCATGTGCGCAATATCCTGTTTTTCCAGACTGCGGACCGGCTTTGTCGGTTCGGCACTGATCGTGGTCGGGTTCCTGCTTGCGGCCCCGGCTTCGGCATTGACGCTACTCCCGGACCCTCCGCCGACCCACACCAACAGCATCGGCATGGAGTTCGTGCTGATTCCTGCCGGAACGTTTCAGATGGGCTGTTCCTCCGAGGCGGAGGACTGCGCCGACGACGAGAAGCCGCGCCATTCGGTAACACTTTCCCAACCCTTCTATCTGGGCAAGTACGAGGTGACGCAGACCCAGTGGGAGGCGGTAATGGGGAACAATCCGAGCAAGTTCAGAGGAGCGGATCGCCCTGTTGAGAACGTCAGTTGGGAAGATGCGCAGGAGTTCGTCCGCAAGCTGAACGCGAAGGAGGGCCGCGAAGCGTACCGTTTGCCGACAGAGGCTGAATGGGAGTATGCGGCGCGGGCCGGGAGCGCGACGGCGTACTGTTTCGGCAACGACGCGGCTCAGTTGGGGGATTACGCCTGGTATCAGGGCAATTCCGGGCGAGAAACCCATCCGGTGGCTCAGAAGCGGGCGAATGCGTGGGGCCTCTACGACATGCACGGGAACGTGGGGGAGTGGGTTCAGGATTGGTACGGCAATGCGTATGAGAGCGCCGGGGCCGTGACGGATCCGCAGGGGCCGGGTGCGGGCGAGGGTCGCGTACTGCGCGGTGGTAGCTGGTTCAGCATGGCCAAGCGTGGTCGTTCGGCCAGCCGGGGCAGGCTCGCGCCCGACAAGCGCCTCGACAACGTGGGCTTCCGGCTCGCCTTCTCCCCGGAGCCTTGAACGCCTGCAGGCAGGTGATTCGGACCGACAAACCATAATTCATACCAAAAGAAGCAGGGCATGAACCGCGACGAATCGCCGAACAACCTGACGACGCCAAAAACCGCCCCGTCTGCGTCACCGTCCGGGCAGGACAAGACCTTCACCAACAGCATTGGCATGGAGTTTGTGCTGATTCCTGCCGGGAAGTTTCGGATGGGTTTCTTCGCGACGGGTTACGATATGCGCCGCGAGGCGACGAGTCCCCGACCTTTCTACTTGGGCAAGTACCCGGTGACGCAGGCCCAGTGGCAGGCAGTGATGAGGGAAAACCCAAGTTCTTTCAAGAGGATGGATCATCCGGTGGAGTGCGTGAGTTGGGAGGACGCACAGGCGTTCATCGCCAAGCTGAACACCGATGAAGGTCATGACCGCTACCGCCTGCCCACGGAGGCGGAATGGGAGTACGCCTGTCGGGCGGGTGGTGAGACGATGTGGTGCTTCGGCGACGACGTGGAGCGATTGGGGGACTACGCCTGGTTTCTCGACAATGCCGGACGGGAAACGCATCCGGTGGGGCAGAAGCTGCCGAACGCCTGGGGGCTGCACGATATGCACGGCAACGTGCTGGAGTGGGTGCAGGATAGTGACCACTCGGGCGTGTTCCGCGTGGCTCGCGGCGGCAGTTATCTCCTCGCCCCCGGGTGCTGTCGGTCAGGCGACAAGATCCTCAGCGGCCCGGATTTGCGCGGCGATATGTACGGCTTCCGCCTCGCCCTCTCTTTGGACGACAAATCCGAGGACAGAACATGAAATCCGACTTTCGCGTGGGCATCGCCGGTTGCGGCGGCATCGGGTCCAACGTGGCCTGGATGCTGGCGAGAAGCGGCCTTCAAAACTTCGTGCTGGTCGATTTTGACCGTATAGAGGCAAGCAACCTGAACCGGCAATTTTTCTTCGCCCGCCAGCTCGGACAGCCCAAGGCTGCGGCTCTGGCGGAAAACCTGCTCGCCATCAACCCGGACCTGCGCCTGAAGACGCATCAACTTCGGCTGAATGCTGACAACGCGGCTGAAATTTTTCAGGACTGCGATATGGTGGTGGAGGGCTTTGACAGTCGCGAAGCCAAGAAAATGCTTTTGGAATCCCTGCCACCGCATCTGCCTGTGGTCTCGGCCTGCGGCATTGCCGGCGCAGATTTGGCGACCGTGCGGACGCGGCGTCTGGGCCAGTGCCGAATTGTCGGCGACTTCACCACCGACTGCGCGGATGCGCAACTCTACAGTCACAAGGTGGCCTGCGTGGCTGCCCACATGGCCCAATACGTTCTTGAGGAGGTGGAAAAATGAGCAAACAGACTCTGCCCGGCGGCATCTACGGCATCACGGCGGAAAAATTTTCAAAGGGCCGGTCCAACATCGAGGTAGTGCAAGCCATGATCGCGGGTGGCTGCCGGGT
>CAMNHX010000201.1 GCA_946539945.1 uncultured Desulfobulbus sp.
GCCGACACTGCCGGTGCAATCACGTCAATTACAGGAACCGGATACCTGTCCGCCAGAATGGTCGAGGCGGCACTGGAGGCGGAATTGCAGGCAATGACCAGTATCTTTGCGCCCTGCTGCAAGAGGAAGTCCGCATTGCGGCAAGAATACTCAATAAGCATTTCCCGACTTTTGGAACCATAGGGCAGATGCGCCAGATCGCCAAAATACACGTAGGACAGGTCCGGCAAAAGCTGCTCAATGGCCCGGGCAACAGTCAAGCCGCCCACCCCGGAATCAAAAATGCCGATCATGTTGCTTCAAGGAAACGGCAGACAAGAAAAAGGCTGAACCTTGCTGCATGAAGATTCAGCCTTGATGCGCGTTGATACAATCCGGAGTTTGTGCCGGATTGCGTGTTGCAAAAGTGTTTCCGGTGCAGTCCCGGCGGATTGCACCGGAACCTTATACCGACCGTATAGTGCAGAAATCAGGACTTCTTTGAACGGGAATCCAGATACTTCCGCAGGTTTTCCGGCAGACCGCGATCCTTGCCGGAAGCGGAGCGCCGCTCGGACAGGCTTTTGGAACAGAGAGGCTGACGGGCGGAAAGACCGTACTTCTTCCGATAGCTCTTGGAATCCAGTCCGTGGGAAGCCAAGTGCTTCGGAGACAGCATCTTGAACTCCTGCCCGCATTCCATGCAGATGATTTTGTTCCTCAAAATGGATTTTTTGGGATCAGAAATCTGGATGGCATTGCCTTCCGTTGTTTCAGTCTCCATGCCGGACATTTCAGACTCCTGCAAACGTTTAAGAGACTGAAAAACGTCATTGAAGGCCGCCTTTATTTCTTCCAGAGTCATCGGTTTGCTGGAAATCTGGGACTGGACAATTTCTTGGGTCATTTCAACAAGCGTTTTCGCCATGTTACGGTTCTCCTCATGAAAGAATGAAGTCAACAATAGACAGCTTCAGGGTACAATGTTACAGTTGTGCCTCCTTTATAAAGAGACTTGTTTGTCTTGTCAAGCGCCTTTTCCGTTTTTTTTGCGTCTCCACTGTTTCAAAACCTATTTTTTCTCTTGTCACCGCTGCTTTTTTTGGGAAAGGGTGGGGGAAGAGCAGACTGCGCCGAAAGGCAAGCCCATGAGCAAAACGCCTCTCCATGACAGCAGCTGTGAACACTTCGCTGAACTGCTCCCTCGGCGTGCAGGTGCAGAAAGCCATCAAAGCAAATGCGTATTTAACGCACGTTTCCTTGAAACCTTTTCGTCAGGCGACTTTCTCTCGAACACAGTTTGCCAACACTTCTGATGATTGGCTTGGGTCCCGTCTTGCGAGATACTCAGGCAGTCCTGCAAGGTATGCGATACGGTTCCATGCCGGACAGGAAAACGGAAGGTGGTTTGTCGGCTTGTACATGGTGCAGGAGCAGACCGCAAGAGATCCCATGACTTCAGGCCAACAGTGGACCAGTCCCGGCAAACGGGGTAGCACTGTTGTGGTGCGCTGTACATACCGTTGCGAATGGAGAGAGTGTCGACCAGACAAGAATCACCGGTTCTGGCGCTTTTTTCTTGTTGTTCTTGTGTACACATTTTACTTTTTCGACAGCAAACCCGTTGCGTCGTCGTTGCTGCACGACGCTTGATACAGACTTTTCCACACAAGCAGGTCATGAACATTCTGCATACTTCCGACTGGCATCTGGGGCGTCCGCTCTACAACAAAAAGCGCTACGCCGAACAGGCAGCCTTTCTGGACTGGTTGCTGGTCACGATTCAGGAATACCGGATCGACGCGCTGCTGGTTGCAGGCGACATTTTTGACAGCAGTTTGCCCAGTAACCGGGCGCAGGCGCTGTACTACAACTTTTTGGGGCGGGTGGCGGCCAGCAGGTGTCGTCATGTTCTTGTGACAGCGGGCAATCACGATTCGCCCACACTGCTGGAAGCGCCTCGTGACCTTTTGGCAGCGCTGGATGTCCACGTGGTGGGCAGTGTTACGGATGATCTGGACCGGGAAATCGTGCTTTTGCGCGATGCGGCAGGCAAGCCGGAACTGGTGGTCTGTGCCGTGCCTTTTCTGCGGGATCAGGATATTCGGCGGGCCGAGGCAGGCGAGACCGGCGGGGACAAGGAGGAGCGGCTCCTGGCGGGCATTCGCGCCCATTACGGGGCAGTCTTTGCCCGGGCTGAAGAACTGCGCCGGGAAACGGGCGCAGAGACGCCGCTGCTCGCCATGGGGCATCTCTTTGCCGCAGGCGGCACGGTCTCTGCCGAAGATGGCACAAGGGAACTCTATGTCGGCAATCTGGCCCGGGTAGAGGCAGGCATTTTCCCGGACAGCGCTGCGTATGTGGCCTTGGGGCATCTGCACAGTCCCCAGAAGGTCGGTGGCCAGGACCGTATCCGGTACAGCGGGGCGCCGCTGGCCATGAACTTTGACGAGGCAAACCAGCGCAAAAGCGTCTGTCTGGTGCGTATCAGCCCGGAGGACATGGCAGTGGAGACGTTGGCCGTGCCATCGTGGCAGCGACTGGAGCGGGTCAGCGGCGATTGGTCGCGGATTGCCGCCCGTCTGGCAGAACTTGCGTCGGTGCGGGAAAGCGTCTGGCTGGAGGTCTCCTATGAAGGGCAGGACCTGATGCCGGATCTGCGGGAACGGCTGGAAGAACGGCTTGCCGGGACGCAGCTGGACCTGCTTCGGGTGCAGAACCGGCGCACCGTGCAGGAGGTGCTGGCCTTGGGCAGTTCGGAAGAAAAAAATCTGGATGAGCTGGACCCTGTCGAGGTCTTTGCCCGCTGTCTGGATGCCCATGAAGTGCCAGAGGCTCAAAGGGCCGGACTGATCGCCGCGCATCAGGAAATCGTGCAACAGCTTGCCGAGGAAGACAGGCAGGCAGAATAGACAGGATTTGTTTTGAGATCAAATTTTTGAATCCTTTAACGCGGATACCTCCCGCGCATTTTCCCCTCCACCTCCCCAGTGTCCTTTGGAAGACAATTGTGCAATCCCGCCAGACGGGGTCCGCAGCTTTGGCCAGGAAATCCGCAGATCCCGGCAAAGTTCCGGATCCCGTATTCAACCTTTTGATCTTTCTGTATATAAATCACTATGTTCTGCGTATCCGCATAAAATGATCCCCCCCTTGTTTTTCTCCTTGCCTTCCCCTCTTCTTTCCCTGTACCATTTTTTGGTGAATATGCTTCCGGCTGTCTGAACGGGCAAATTTGTCCTCCCGGCTGCCGGAGCAACACACAAGGGTACGGGCATTTTCTGACGCAACCCTTTTCTCTGTTCCGGGTGGTCCGGCAGAGAGGCAGTAGAGCGGCGGTACAACACACATCAAGGAGGTAGGGTATGGGTTTTGGATCATGGATGAAAAATTTGCTGCTTGGCAAAGGCGCACCTGCTGACGAAGAGATCAGGGGCCTGAATTTTCATTCAGTTATCGGACACCATTTGCAGTGGCGGCAACGCCTGTCTAATGTGATCGAGGGCAAGTCAAACGAAAGGCTGTCGATTTCCGTGGTGGGCGCTGATGACCAGTGCAGGCTGGGCAAGTGGCTGAAAGGACCAATCCGGCAAGAGTATGCAAATAACCCGGAATTCCAGACCTTGCTGCGCGAACACGCCCGTTTCCACGAATGCGCGGCCCAGGTTCTGCAAGAGGCACAGAACGGGAGGATGCAGGAGGCCAAGGAACTCCTCGTGCGCGGCGAGTTTCCGGAGCTTTCTCGGAGCCTGTGTACCAGGCTGGGCAGGCTGTACCAGGCCTTGAGCGGTAAGACGCTGGACGTGGAAGACGAACTCTCGTCTGCCAATGAAGAGGTGGAAGGTCTGAACTTCCGTTCTGCGGTTGATGCGCACATGAGCTGGCGGCAACGTCTGGCTGACGTTGTGAGCGGCAAGTCGTCCGAGCAACTTTCCGTGGCCCAGTTGGCGGCCAGCGACAAGTGCATTCTGGGCAAGTGGTTGCACGGGGCTATGCACAAGCGGTACGAGAAAGACCCGGAGTTTCAGGCGCTGCTGCGTGAACACGCCCGTTTCCACGAGTGTGCCGCCAAGGTCTTGCAAGAGGCGCAGAGCGGCAGGACAAAGGAAGCCCAGGCCCTGTTGAATGGTCGTGAGTTTCTGGAACTGTCCCGAAGTCTCTGCAACCGTTTGCTCAACCTCTACAACGCCTTGAGCAAGCGCTGAAGATTCTCCTGACGGTTTCCAGAATCTCGGCAAGAGCCTCTCCTGCCAGCATTGCGGTATTTGGCAGGAGAGGCTTCACTTTGTTCAGCATGACA
>CAMNHX010000202.1 GCA_946539945.1 uncultured Desulfobulbus sp.
GGTCACCGTTGGTGACAGCATCACCGAGGACGGCGTCATCTTGGTCAAGGACGACGCCCGGGGCAAGCAGAACCCCATCCTGGTGTTCCGGGTCCGCGTCTGGCCGGATCTGCGCACCAAGAATGCCCATTCCCCCTCCTTCATCACCCGGAAAACCGGGGCCAAACCCTTTGTCTGTGCCGGTGTGCTGGCTGCTCTGGGGCTGGCCGCCGGGGCCGGAACCTTTCTTCTGGGACGCCAGTGGACCGCGCTTCTGGCCCAACAGTCCTGCGGCGAAATCTACAAGGTGCAAGTCACGGAGCGTGGCACAGAACTGTTTTGCGAATTGCCGCCCGGCGCAGAATCTGAAGCAGGTCAGGAATACCCGGTTCTCCGCCCGGATGGCGAGATTCGGCAAAACGCCCAGGTGCTTGAGGTCCAGCCCGGAACTCTGGTCCTGCTCTCTTTGGACGGAGCAGAGGCAAAAACCGGGGATGTGGTCTGTCTGCAGGAAAAACCCGCAACCTGAAGCAAACACTGCTGTCCGTGCTGGACAGGCAAAGGCTGTCTGCGGTACAATTCCTTTCCGCAAGCTGTGCGTTTCGCACGAAAAAAAGAGCAACCCCGAACCCTGCCCATGGAAAGAAACTACACGCGCATCTGGTGGCAGCATTGCCTGGCCATTATCGGCTTTTCCGTGATTCCGCTTCTAGTGGTCAACATCTGCCTGTATCTGCTGTTCAACTACCTCTACACTGACAAGGTTTCCGAGAACCTGCACAGCCGGGTTGAAGGCCGCCGCGACACGGTGGATCTCTTCTTAAACGAGCGCATCGCACAGATTTACACTGTAGCCCACACCAACACCATTGAGGAACTGGCGAATGAGGAGAATCTGGGCCGCATCTTTGCCACCATGCACGCCAAGTCCGACTCCTACGTGGACATCGGCCTGATTGACAAGGAGGGCAATCATCTGGCCTATGTCGGCCCCTACTATGAGGTGCTGAAAACCGCCAACTACAAGGACAAGTTCTGGTTCAACGCGGTCATTGCCCACGGCGTCTTTATCAGCGATATTTTCATGGGCTACCGCAACTTTCCGCACTTCATCATCGCGGTACTGATTCAGGGCAAGAATGAGCCGTACATCCTCCGCCTGACCATCAACCTGAAGAATCTGGACGATATTGTGCAGAGGGCCTGGACCGGCTCGCAGAGTGACTCCTTTATCGTGGCCCCGTCCAATCTGCTGCAAACCCTGCCGCGCTTTGGCGGCGAGTATCTGAATGCGCCCATTCTCATCCGCCCGGCTGGCGGGGAACAGGGGAGCGTGCCCTACCCCGACTTTACCGGTCTGGCAACAACCCGGGTGGAACGCCGCACCATTGAGGGACTGGACGTCTTTCTGGCCGCTGCGCCGATTAAAAATACCCGTTGGGTTCTGGTCATCAAGGAAAGCCCGGACGAGATACTCTCTCCCCTGACCGAGGGCAGAAAGTGGATGTTGCTCTGCACTGGTCTGGGCTTGGCTGCCATCTGCACGGGCGCGGTCCTGTTCACCAATGCGCTTTTGGCCCGCATCAAGGAGGGCGACCGGGAAAACGCCACCCAGTCTGACATGCTCCTGCAGGCCAACAAGATGATCGCCTTGAGCAAGATGGCCGCAGGCGTGGCGCACGAGGTCAACAATCCCCTAGCCTCCATCGCGGAAAGCGCGGGCTGGATGAAAGACCTGCTGGAGACAGAGGAACTCCAGAACAGCGAGAATGTGCAGGAGTTCAGAGAGTCGATTGATAAGATAGAGCAGCACGTTGTCCGGGCGCGCAAGGTCATCCAGAACCTCCTGGGCTTTGCCCGCCGCATGGAGCCTGCCAAGGAAAAGATCAGCGTCAACGAGCTGCTGGACGAGACCATCGGCTTTCTGGACAACGAGGCGCGTTACGTCAATATCCGCATGGAAAAGAACTATGCAGATGATGTGCCGGTCATTACCAGTGACCTCTCGCAGATCCAGCAGGTGATATTGAACCTGTTGAACAACGCCATTGACGCCATTGGCAAGGGCGGCGTGATTACGGTCTCCTCCCGCTACCTGCCCAAAACAGAGCAGGTGGAAATTGCTGTGGCAGATACAGGCAAGGGCATGAGCGAGGCGGAGATGAGCAAGATTTTTGATCCCTTCTTCACCACCAAGGGCGTGGGCAAGGGCACTGGACTGGGGCTTTCCATTTCCTACAGCATCATTGAAAAGCTGGGCGGCAAGATCTCGGTTCAGAGCGAGCTTGGCAAAGGCACGACGTTTACCCTTACTTTACCCAAAAACTGAGGTCTGCCATGGAACAGGCAATACGGGTGCTGGTTGTGGACGATGAGGACGATTTCCGGGAAACTCTGGTCAAACGGCTAAAGGCGCGGCATTTCGCGGCAGAAGGCGCGTCCAGCGGGGATCGCGCCCTGGCACTGCTGGAGACGCAGACCTTTGACGTGATCGTTCTGGACGTGAAGATGCCGGGCCTGGACGGCATAGAAACCCTGCGCCGCGTCAAGCAGCAGCACCCGAAGACTGCAGTCATCATGCTCACCGGTCATGCCTCGGTGGAATTCGGGCTGCAAGGAATGCAGCTGGGCGCCTTTGACTACATGATGAAGCCCGCACCCATTGACGCACTGGTGGACACCATAGGCCAGGCCTTCCGCAAGAAGTCGGAAGCTCCGGTCTGAAGCGCTTTTTCCAAAGTTGTTGAACCTTTCACGTTTTTTGCGCCATGCCCACCATTCTCGGCAACCTGAAAGAGATGTACTTGAGCCTGCGCGGCCAGCATACACAGGCCCCGGCAGGCCGCCGTTCCGCCATGAACGAGCAGTTCCGCTTCCGCTACGCACTCTTCAAGGACCTGCTCAACGCCAACTCCGAACTCTTGGGCATCATGGCAGACATGGATGTCAAGCTCCGGGGTGAGCAGGTTTTCGGCTTTCCCTACCTGAAAAATCAGGTGACACGGGCCTTGCAACACGCCTTTGTCATGGTGAAGAGTCTGGATGTCATGTCCGGGTCCCGCTATCGGGCGCTCTATACCTCATTGAGCCGCATCAACGAGGCGATCAAGGCCATAGAGGCTGAACACCAGCCTGCCGAGGCCCCGGCCAATGTTGTGCCCTATCAGCGGCTCTCCCTGAAGGATGCAGACTGGGCAGGCGGCAAAAACGCCAATCTGGGCGAAATCAAAAACCGGGTAGGTCTGCCCGTGCCCAAAGGATTCGCCGTCACCACCCGCGCCTTCCGTCGCTTTCTCGAGTTCAACGGGCTTGCGGAAGCCATCCTGGCCCGGAAAAACGCGGTCCTGGCCGAGGACGAGGCTGGAAAGCAGGAACACCTGAACGAGGTCAGCGAGGACATCATCCGCCTCATCCGCGAAAAGCCCGTACCTCCGGACCTGGCGCAAGAACTGGAAGCCTGTTGCCGCGAGGTCTGGGGCGAAGACCAAAGCCCCCTGCTCGCCCTGCGCAGCAGCGCCGTGGGCGAGGACGGCGAACTCTCCTACGCGGGCCAGTATCTGACCCTTTTGGGCGTGCGCGTTCCAGACTTGGCGGAATCCTGGAAGGAGATCGTGGCCAGCCTCTACTCGGCGCGCTCGCTGGCCTACCGGGCGGCCAAGGGCGTGCTGGACGAGCAGCTGGGCATGGCCGCAGCCTGTCTGGAGATGGTGGACGCCAAGGCTGCGGGCGTACTCTACACCCGGCATCCCTACGACATCCTGGACGAGGACATCCTCATCAACGCGGTCTGGGGCCTGGGTCCCTACGCGGTGGACGGAGTGGTCATGCCGGACCAGTACAGGGTGCGCAAGGGAGAGGAACCCGTGATTCTGGGCAAACAGGTCCATGCCCAGAAGGTGCAGCTCAAGCTCCTGCCCCAAGGCGGATCCGAGGAGCGACCGGTCCCGGAAGAACAGCAAGACCAGCCCTGTCTGGATGACGAACACATTCTCCAACTGGCCCGCTACGGCGCGGCCCTGGAGACCCATTACCAGTGCCCGCAGGATGTCGAGTGGGCCTTGAACCAGGAGGGCGAACTGCTGATCCTCCAGTCAAGGCCGCTCAAGATCGAGAATCCCGACAAGTTCTGCCTGCTGGAGGCGGCCCCCCTGCCCGGCTTCGAGCTGATCCAGGACTACTGCGAGATCGCCTCCCGGGGCGTGGGCGCGGGTCCGGTCGTGATCGCCAAGGGCGAAGAGGCGCTCCGCGGCATCGGCTATGACTTCTGCATGGAGC
>CAMNHX010000203.1 GCA_946539945.1 uncultured Desulfobulbus sp.
GCGAAGCGGGAAATGCAGACTTTCCAGCGAAGCGGTGAAAGTAGTAAAAAGACAATACGGAACCGCTCTAACGTTCAACGCGCAACTCCTCTTCCCGCTTCGTTGAAAAGTCACCACACAAAACAGGGCAGGGAACCTTACGGCTCTCTGCCCCGGCTTGTCTGAAAACGCCCCTCGGAATCAGAGTTTGTGCGCCACTTGGCGCAAGCCGTTGCACAGGGTCTGTTTGCGCTCCTCTGTCAGCCTGACCGGCACTTGCCAGGTCAAGGCCCGTTCCAGAAGCGCGGTCGTCTGCGGCAGGGCTTGGGGAGCGTAGGTGGAACGCTGCTTGCCGTGGGCCATAAAGGGCCAGCCATTGGCGCAGGGCGTGTGCCCGTTCAGGAGGTGCTCCCAGTTGGGATAGTAATGCCAGGTATTTTCGCTCCAGCGGGTAGGCGCGACACCGGCCTCTTTCAGGATGGCTGCAGCCTTGTCCGCACGTGCCTTGTCTGGCAAAAGGAAGGTGAAAAAGGTGGCGCTGTCGCCTGCCGGGTCTTGCATTTCGCGGAAACTGACGCCTGGAATGGCGCTGGCCGCTTCCCGCAACAGGTCTTTATGCGCCCTTTGGGCAGCCAGAATGGCATCCAGCTTGGCAAGCTGCGCCAGACCAATAGCGCCCTGCACCTCCATCATGCGGAAGTTGAAGCCGACAAAGGGGCGCTTCTCGCCGCCGCGTCCGCCCGGGTTGGGCAGATGATCGTGGCCGTGGTCGTGGTAGTTGTCCATGCGCTGCCAGAGCGTCTTGTCATTGGTGATGCACATGCCACCTTCGCCAGTGGTGATGGTCTTGACCGAATCCAGACTGAAGGTTCCGATAGCCCCGAATGTGCCCAGATGGCGGCCAAAGAGCCGTCCACCCATCGCCTGGGCTGAATCCTCAAGCACCGGGATGCTGTACCTGTTGGCAATCTCAAGGATTTCCTCGATTTTGGCTGCCGCGCCCATCATGTGAACCGGGATGATGGCCTTGGTTTTGTCAGTGATCTTCTTTTCCAGATCAGCCGGGTCCATGTTCAGGCTGGCGTCAATCTCGGTAAAGACCGGAATGGCGCCGCAGTCCAGAATGGCTTCCCAGGTGGCCACAAAGGTGTAGCCTTGAGTAATGACCTCATCACCCGCGCCCACACCCAGCGCGGCCAGCGCCACTTTCAGCGCTGCTGAACCGGAAGAGACCGCTTGAGCGTGCTTCGCGCCAGTGTAGCGGGCAAAGGCTTCTTCAAACTGCCGCACCTTCCACTGGTCGCCGCGCTGCTCCTCAAAGCCGTAGCGGAAGAGCACACCGCTTTCCAGAACCTGCAGGACTTCACGTTTTTCTTCTTCGCCAAACACCTCAAATCCAGGCATAAGACACCTCAAAGAGACTGCGCCAAAAGCGCATTATCGATCAACCGCACCTTATCCTTGATATACACGGCAAGCATCAGCCGGGTCTGCTCGTCTGCGGTGGCTGTTTCTTCCAGGGTCTCACTGTTGACAAGCACGGCATAGTCAATTCTGGTGAGCGGCACGGCCTGAATGTGCGCTCGCACAGCCTCCACAATAACGCTGGCCCGGCGCTCCCCGTCTGCGTACAGCTTTTGCGCCAGCCGGATGCTGCTAAAAAGGCTCAATCCCGCTGTCCGACCTGCTGCATCCAGATAGGTGTTGCGGGAACTTTGCGCCAGTCCGTCTGGCTCTCGGATAATGGGACCGCCCACAATCCTGACCGCCATATTCAGGTCTGCCACCATGCGGCGGATGACTGCAAGCTGCTGAAAGTCCTTTTCGCCAAAACAGGCAATGTCTGGCTGCACAATGTGGAAGAGCTTGGACACCACTGTGGTCACACCGGCAAAGTGCGTGGGGCGCGTCCGGCCTTCAAGCAGGCTAGTCAAGCCCTTCACCTGGACCTCACTCTGAAAGCCGGGCGGATACATCAGTTCTGGCGTGGGCGCAAACACGGCAGCCACACCTTCCTGCTTGAGCAGCTGCACGTCATGCTCAAAGTCGCGGGGATAGGCAGCCAGGTCCTCGTTGGGCGCAAACTGCGTAGGGTTCACAAAAACGCTGACCACCACTGTGTCAGCCTGCTGCAAGGCAAGACGCATCAGGCTGGCGTGCCCCTCATGCAGAAAGCCCATGGTTGGGACCAGTCCAATGAGTGTACCCCTTTTGCGCTGGTCCTGCGCCCAAGCTCGCATGGCTTCCGGTTGCTGAAAAATGTCCATTATTTGGTCTCCTGTTCCTGCAAGAGTTCAAGATGCGCCAAGACAAGCTGGCGTCGGGGGTCCTCGCCGCTTTCTGCGGTGGAAACCGCAGTCAGTTCCACAAATTTTTTGTAGCGGGCAAGCGCCCTTTCCTTCTGTCCCAGTGCCTCGTACATGCGGGCCATGCCGAGACGGGACTCTGCTGCATAGTCTTCCTGCTTGCCCAGAACCTCATAGTGGGCCAGCGCGGCAGACCAGTTTTTCTGTTGTTCTTCCAGACCAGCCAGCTTGCCCCGAATGAGCGGTTCAAGCTGGGAATCAGGTTTGAGCCAGGCCAGAATACTCTGATAGCGCTTGATTGCCTCACTGATCTTTTTTTCCTCCTCATCCAGTTGCGCCAGGGCCACTTCAGCCCAGAGCGCAGACGGGGTGGAGGAATATTTTTTACTGACTTGCGCCAGTTGTTCGCGTTGACCGCTTTCCGCCTGCAAGGCGGCATCCAGGGCTTCAGCCGCCTTGATCTGGCGGTGATTCCGGTAGGCGTCAATGCCGGCTACCAGCAAGGCCAGGGCAACGACACAGGCAAAGATCCGCCAGAGCTGGCGCTGATGGGCACGGATAAAGCGGATAACATGGGGCGGCAGGTTGAACTGTTCCAGCAGGCCAACCTCGTGATACAGCGGGGGAGAATCCGGGGGCATTTTGCCCGGACCATTCTGTGCTGTCATGGTAACTCCTTGGGAAAAGGCAGGGATCCCTGAAAGGGAAAACAGGTCCGAGAGCGCGTAGTTATACTGTGACACGCAAAAAAAGCAATCCTGCAGTCCCGGAAGAAAGACCAGCGCTTCAGGACTGCACAGACGCTTTGGCAAGCGCTCCTCTCAATCCTTTGTCAGTTCCTGAAAAATTGCCTCGCTGATCTGGGGGGCGCTGAAGCCGTAGTAGCGGACAATCCCTTTTTTGTCGGCAATGACCACGGTAGGCAGTCCGCGTACCCCGTAGCGCATACTAATGGCGCTGGACTGGTCAAAATAGGTGGGATACTGCATCCCGTATTTGACGGCAAAAGCCTTGGCCCGCTTGTAGGTGTCGTTCTGACCCACGTTCACTCCGAAAAAGGCCATGCCCCGCTCGGCAAACTGGCGGACCAGCGAGTTGATGTAGGGAATCTCCTCCTTGCAGGTCGGACACCAGGTGGCCCAGAACACCAGCATGACTGGCTGCTTGCCAATACAGGCCTCCACATCCAGAGGCTTGCCGTCCAAGTCGTAGCCCTTGAAGGGGATAAGCGAGACTTCTCTTGCCGAGGTTGTTTCTGTATGGGCAGCTTGCCCGGCGGTGGACGCCGGAACAGGCGCAGCAGGCTGTGAGAGAGCAGGCTTTGCCCTGTCTGTGAAGTCCTGCTGGACAAAGTCGCTGTTCCTCTGCGGGCCACGAAGGGCAAACAGGAGGAGCAGTATCAGGACGGCGACCGCCGCTACTGCAAAGAACACGGTTTTTTTGGGAACAGGCATGGCATTCACCAAAAGAGGGGAAAAAGGCTGAACTTGCCGCTGTCCGCAGAGTGACGCTACCGCCTTGCGCCAGGAGGCTGGAGATGTGCGGGCGGAAGAGCCCGGAAGCGGCAGGGCAAGGCTACCCGCGACAGGCAGGATGCCTTGAGACAAAAAAGAGAGACGACCGGTTGATCGTCTCTCTTTGATTTTTCTGGTCGGAACGAGAGGATTTGAACCTCCGACCCCCTGAACCCCATTCAGGTGCGCTACCAGTCTGCGCTACGTTCCGACATTTGCTCCTTTTGTTTTGGAGTCTGGCAACTCAAACCCCAAACGGTACGCATTAGATACTCAATTACCCCACAGATTGCAACAGCAAGTTTTGCCTTGCCTGTCCGAAAACGAGGGAGAAAGTCAAGGCATTGCGCTGTACCGTGTTTCCGGGACTCTGGTCTTCGCGTCTTTTATTACTTCGGCAACAAAACAATCGAATTTTTGTGTTCCTGTGGCGTGAAATCGGGCAAATTTT
>CAMNHX010000204.1 GCA_946539945.1 uncultured Desulfobulbus sp.
TTTTCCTCTGGGCAGTCTCGTTGAAGCAGGAACCCACCGAAGTGATTCAGGAGTGCTGTCTTGCTCCTGAACGCGGTAGGAATCCCCCGCCTGAAGGCGGGGGAGGATGTCAACCGTCCTGATTCAAGTTCGGCGCAGACAGGCCGGGCAGGGTAGGCGCGGCGTCTGCCTCTGGCGATGACGTGCTTTCCAGAAGCGTCACGCGCCGCACCTGCCGCGTGCTGATGCGCTTGCCAATGGCTGCCGCGTTTTTAATCAGAAACTCACCCAGATTCAGGTCCTGCGTATTGCTCCTGGCCCGGGCCGAAGGCACAAGGCTGACCCGGACCCGCAGATTTTCCACGCCGGTTTGCAGAAACAGGATGCTTGCGCGTTTGTGCGGCTCAAAGAGGTGGTATTCCCGGTTCAAAATGAACCTGGGCGTGGTGAAGCGCTTGGCATACACCAACCCATCCGCTCCGTTGCGGTAAAGCAGGTTGAAGACCAAATCCGGCTGGACCAGCCCCATCCAGAGCAAATCCTGCCCCACAAAGAGCTTGTCCGGTATGGGAAGGACCTTGTACAGGCCATCCTTGAAGATGAGCAGGAGGCGGTCATATTCAGAGGCTGGCAGTTCCATTTCACTGCTGCCTGTTTCCGCCTTGATGCGGTATCCCAGAAAGCCGCTTTCCCGGTGATAGCTCACGGTCAGATTGGCCTGGGCCACAGCCCGGACACTCACACCGTCAAAGGAGCAGAGTTCGCTACGGCGCGGGAACGCTTCTCCGTAACGCGCCAGCAAATCCTGCACAAAGCGGATGGTGTATCCGGTCAGATCAGCCAGGTTTCTCTCTGTTTCCGCGATCCGGCTTTCCAGATCGAGCAGTTCCTTTTCCTGTTGCCAAAGATCGTAACGGGAAATCCGCCGGATGCTGATCTCCAGAAGGCGGTTCACGTCCGCTTCAGTCACAGGGCGCTGCAGATCACCGGCAAAGGGTTGGAGCGCCTCCAGCACGCTGGCTGTCATCTCTTTCGCACTGCCGCAGTCTTCTATTTTTTTGTAAATGCGCTCTTCAAGAAAGATCTGCTCCAGCCTGCGGGCGTGCCATTTTTCGCGCAGACGGCCCTGCTCCAGTTCCAGTTCCGCTTTCAGATTCTGCTTCAACAGGGCGGTATTGCGGCGCAAAACCTCTTCCACTGGCATCTGGCAGGGCAGAGCATCCTTGATGACCACCAGACTGGGCGAAATGCTCATCTCGCAGTCTGTAAAGGCGTAAAGCGCGTCAATGGTCTCGTCAGCCCGGACGCCCCTGGGCAGCTTGATCTCCACCTCCACCTGCTCCGCAGTGTAGTCATTGATGGAGGCGATCCGGATCTTGCCAGACCGGGCTGCCTTTTCCACTGACTCGATCAGGGCCTGGGTGGTGATGTTGTAGGGCAGTTCAGTAATGACAATGGTCTTGTCGTCCGGCTGGGTGAGGCGCACCCGGCAGCGCAGGCGACCGTTGCCGTGATCGTACTCGCTCGCGTCCACAATGCCGCCCCGGGGAAAGTCCGGGTACAGTTCAAAGTCCTGGTCCAGAAGACAGGCAATCTGGGCTTGCAGGAGTTCGCAGAAGTTGTGCGGCATGATCCTGGTTGCCATGCCAACAGCAATGCCTTCTGCGCCCATCATCAGCAGAAGCGGGATCTTGGCGGGCAGGCGCAACGGTTCCTGCATCCTGCCGTCGTAGGACTCGGCAAACTCGGTGATGTCCTTGTCAAAGAGCGTTTCCCGCGCCAGAGGCGTGAGGCGGCATTCAATGTAGCGCGGGGCTGAAGCCTGATCACCGGTGAAGATATTGCCGAAGTTGCCCTGCCGCTCAATCAGGAAGCCCCTGTTGGCCAGGTTGACCAAGGCGTCGTAAATGCTCTGGTCGCCGTGAGGATGGAGCTTCATGGTTTCGCCCACCACGTTGGCCACCTTGTGAAAGCGACCGTCATCCATATTGAACAGGGTTTGCAGGATGCGGCGCTGTACCGGTTTCAGGCCGTCGTCCACATCCGGGATGGCGCGGTCACGAATGACATAGGAGGTGTAGTCCAGAAAGTTGGCGTCAAAGAGGCGGTGGAGAAGCCCTCGCGCCTCGCCAGGACTGCCTGCTTTCACCGTTGGCCCTGTCTGCTGTATTGGTTCGTCTTGCATAATGAAAGAAGCGTATTGCAAAAAAACGTGTCGCCTGATGACACCTTGTGGGGTTCAGGCATGAAAGGCGGCGTGGAAGAGTCGCCGGGTGTATTCGTTTTGCGGTGCGGCAAAGATCTGGTCTGTGTCGCCCTCTTCCACCAGTCGTCCCTTTTGCATGACTGCAATGCGGTCAGCCATGGAACGCACCACCCGCAGATCGTGGGTGATGAAGATGCAGGTCAGTTCGTAGCGTTCCTGCAAGCGCCGCAGCAGGTCCAGAACCTGTTTTTGGATAGTGGCGTCCAGGGCGCTGGTTGGCTCGTCCAGAATGAGCAGCCTGGGACGAAGCACCAGGGCGCGAGCAATGGCAATGCGCTGACGCTGACCGCCGGAAAATTCGTGGGGATAGCGCCACACGCAGTCCGGGTCCAGTTCCACGTCCAGCAAGACCTGGCGTACCAGTTCCTGGCGCTCGGCGCGGCTCTTGCCCAAACGGTGTACCCGCAGACCTTCCTCCACAATCGCGCCCACGGTCAGCCTGGGCGAAAGCGAGGAAAAGGGGTCTTGCAGCACAATCTGCAGATCGCGGCGCAGGGGGCGGAAAGCGTGGCTGTTCAAACTGGAGAGCAGATGGCTCTTGCCGTTCCGGTCAAGGTAGCGGATTTCTCCTGCGCAGGATGTCAAGCCCAGAATGCACAGGGCCAGGGTGGATTTGCCGCTCCCGCTCTCGCCGACAATACCCAGGGTCGTGCCGGCCCGCAGGTTCAGACTGATATTGTCAAGCGCTGTGAATTCCCGCTTGACTCGCTTCCAGCCCTTCCAGACGTGGCCTGCGGGAAAGCGACAACTCACCTGCGAAAGGTTCAGGAGATCCGGCCCACCGGGACGAGGTGTCTGCACTGCGCTGGGCACAGCGTCCAGAAGACGGCGGGTGTAGTCTTCCTGGGGATGGGTAAAGATGTCTTCGCTCGTGCCTGCTTCCACCACCCGGCCCTGGTGCATGATGGTCACGCGACGGGCAATCTTTTGCACCATGGGCAGATCATGGGTAATCAGCAGAACCGCCATGCCGGATTCCTGCTGCAAGTCGCGGATCAGGTCCAGAATCTGTTCCTGAATGGTTACGTCCAAGGCAGTGGTGGGTTCGTCGGCAATGAGCAGTTCCGGTTCGCAGGCTAGGGCCATGGCGATCAGAACCCGCTGGCGCTGGCCGCCGGAGAGCTGGTGCGGGAAATGCTCAAAGCGGCTGGCTGCTGAATCAATGCCAGTACGCTCCAGCAGGCGGATGGCGCGTTCACGGGCTTCGGCCCGGTTCATTTTCCGGTGCAGCAGGAGCGGCTCCATGACCTGCTGTCCTACCGGATACACGGGATTGAGCGCGGTCATTGGCTCCTGAAAGACCATGCTGATACGACTGCCGCGCAGGAGGCGCAGTTCCTCCTTTGCCAGACTGGTCAGTTCCATGCCGGCGAAGTTCATGGAACCGCTGGTCCTGACCGGGCAGACCTCTTCCAGAAGCCGCAGGATGGAGAGCGCGGTCACAGACTTGCCGCTCCCGGATTCACCAACTAGGGCGTGGGTTTCTCCGGGAAACACGTCAAAAGAGACCTGGTCCAGCGTAGGCTCGCCAGCCTTGCCGAAAAACAGGGAAAAGTCGCGCACGCGCAAGAGTGGTGAGGCTGTGTGGTCGGAAATGGGTTCCATATCACAGAGTATTCTTGTGTTGACTGGGTTCCCTGCCTGAAGACGGGGGCTTCCCGCAGTGTTCAGACAAGGTCTGGAATCAAACCTACGGCACTTTCGATGGATTCCGGCAGCTGGCGGCCTTGCAGCGCCGTTCACTGCAGAGGCGATCCAGACAAGCCGTTCCGTCAAACTTACGCAAGGGAACCTTGAAAAATTCAAAATCTGCGCTCATCCGTGCAGGTAAAATCGAGGAAAATCGGTAAGTTACAAAAATGGCAATTCAACTCGTCGGCTATTTTGCAAGGTTCCCTTGAAACAGCGAGACACCAGATAACCTCTCACGGGAGTTTTCCACCTCATAAACCAATCAGGATTTATATAATATTTTCAATC
>CAMNHX010000205.1 GCA_946539945.1 uncultured Desulfobulbus sp.
AGGCAATGTCGTCAAATTAAGGATTTTTGTTGAGGTTTCGGTATGTTGTCGTAGGGGCGGTTCGCGAACCGCCCCTACTGTGCGCACCAGCGTATGCGCCCTCTCGCCTTGGCGGCAAACTCTGCGGTTCGGAATTGCCGCATCCGGGGCAGACACGCAGGTCTGCCCCTACGCCTGATTTTTCAGCGTTTTTCGCTTAAGTTGATGACATTGCCAAAGTGAGGTAGATATATGCCCAGAGGCGAGCAAGGCGGTCCCTTTTCCCGATTATTACTCCGGCAATAAAACAATGGGGAAAAATGCGCTACCTTGTTCACTTGTGGGCGTGTAGCTGCGCCATTTTGGGGTCTGTATTCCCATTATCAAGTTGCCGAAGTAATATTTATTGCCGGAGTAATACCGCCTCAACGTCGGAACATATACCGCAGATTGACATCCTCTCCCGCCTGAAGGCGGGGGATTCCGTGCATCCCGGAAATGGTGGTCTCGCCGTGGCCGCAGGTGCAGGAAAAGAGATCAGTCTCAAGGGGAACGCGGGATACGGTGTTCACGCTTTCACAAAAAGAGACCGTGTTGCTTGTCAATGGGAAATGGGAGCAAAATTGGGGTAAAGGCGTTGCTCTGCCTGAATGCGCCAAAAGCGATTTGCAGCAATTTTTTCATGCAGGCGCGTGGGCCTTTTTGTGGGATTATCCCTTCACAGGCGTATCGCCCTGCCCCAACACCTTGTTCAGATACCGGGCTGCCACAAAGAGATAGTCGGAAAGCCGGTTCAGATACACCTGAATGGCCATCAGCCGGGGATCATCCTGCCGCTTTTCCGCTTCCATCAACAAGGTGAGCTTGCGCTCGGCGCGGCGGCAGACCGTGCGGCCCACGTGTGCCCAGGCAGCAGCTGGAGCGCCACCAGGCACAATAAAGGTACGCAGTTCCGGCAACTGCGCCGACAGTGCGTCAATGCGGCTTTCCAGTTCTTTTGCCTCAACCTCGGCAAAAGGTTGCAGATGCTTCTCCACAGTGGCCCCCGGAGTGGTCGCCAGCCAAGCGCCCGCAGAAAAGAGGTGACGCTGGGCTGTGATCAAATCCTGACCCAGTTCCGCCTCCCCCGGAGGCAAGAGCGCGGCAATCGCGCCCAAAAGCGAACTCAACTCGTCCAGATCGCCATAGGCGTCAATGCGCACGTTATGCTTGGCCACGCGCTCGCCGGAAAACAGGCTGGTTTGCCCCTTGTCACCGCCGCCAGTATAGACTTTCATGTTGTCTCCTGCTGATTGGATGGATGCTTGCCTGCCGCCCCAGCGACAGATTCCTGCTCACCTTTACAGAAAAAGGTGCAGTTTCTCAAGTCCAGACACTTTCCTCTTGACGAGGCTTCACCTTCCAAGTAGGAACAGCCTTGCATCCTGTACGCGCCTCCGGGCGCACCTCTGTCTTTTACTCCAGCCTGTTCAGGCTGGCATCAATTCTGGAGCGGAAGCGGAATACCATTCAAGCGCGGGCGGCGAAAAGCAGCCCTGCCCCAAATTCAGACCCATTCGGGACATATTATGGAGCACGCTCCTTGCAGACTGGAAACAGCCCTAAAGACCGATCGGCAGCAGAGACGCTGTCGCCGGTCTTTTTTTGTACCGGGGAGACCGGCGTCCTGACGCGCCGGTCACACGACCACACCCATATAACACAGTGAGGTAGAACCTTGGAAAACGCACAGATGTTCTGGACCGGTTTGTCGCCCGATGAGGCCAGAGAAGCCCTTGTCAAGAAGGACAAGTCCATGCGTGACAAGCGCATGAGCCTGAAAGAAGCCATTGCCAAATTCGTCAAGCCGGGCGCTAATGTGGCCTTTGGCGGTTTTGTGGATATTCGCCAGCCCATTGCAAGCGTACACGAGCTTATCCGTCACGGCTTCAAGGACCTCACCCTGTCTTGGCATTCGGCAGGTATGGGGCCAGACGTGCTGGCCGCCGCCATGCTGACCCATCCGGATCACTGCAATATCAAGCGCGTGGAACTGGCCTACTGGGCGCATGAAGGTTACGGGCTTTCCCCGGTCTGCCGGGTTATGGCTGAACGCTCGCTCATCGAGTTTGAGGACTGGAGCAACTACAATATGTCAGCCCGCTTCAAGGCTGGCGCTCTGGGCGTGCCCTTCATGCCCTGCCGTGGTCCCATGGCTGGCAATATCAACGACACCAGCCGCACCAAAATCATTGACTGCCCCTTCACTGGCCGCAAGATCGCGCTGGTTCCGGCCAGCCATCCGAATGTGGCGCTTCTGCACGTACAGGCCGCAGACAAGTACGGTAACTGCGTCATCCGGGGCAGTGAAGGCACAGACCCGGAAATCGCCATGGCCAGCGAGCACACCATCATCACCTGCGAGCAGATCGTTTCCCACGAGCTGATGACCAGCCATCCCAATGACATCGTGATCCCCTTTGCCGCTGTGGATGCAGTGGTTCAGGTTCCCTTTGGCGCCTATCCGGGCGGCTGTCGGCGTCACTACTACTTCAGCCAGAAGTATATCCACGAGTTCACCGGCATGGTCGCGCCCATCATCAAGGGAGGGTCCGTGGACCAGCTGAAAGCCTGGTATGACGAGTACGTCTTTGGCGTGAACAGCTTTGAGGAGTACCTGGCCAAGCTGCCTTCCGCCGAGCTGCTGAAAGCCCAGCTTGCCGAACGGGAAAACTACGAGGCCTTTGCCTGAACGGGGGACCAATCATGACAACAGCACAAGACTACACGGCCCAGGAAATCATCATTGTCGCAGGGGCAAAGGTTCTGGAAGACAACAAGATCGTGTTCGTGGGCACGGGCCTGCCCATGGTGGCTGCACTTTTGGCCATCCGTACCCATGCTCCGGGCCTGATTCCGGTCTTTGAGGCAGGCGCGGTTGGCCCGCATCTCAAGTGCGGCCTGCCGGTTTCTGTGGGCGATTCCAAAACCTTTGCCGGCGCTGCCTACCTGAAAGGGCTTTGCGGCGCTTTTGAACTGACCCAGCGCGGCTTTGCGGATTACGGCTTTATCGGCGGCGCAGAGGTGGATATGTACGGCAACCTCAACTCCACCATGATCGGCAAGTACCCGGAGGACTACAAGAAACCGAAAGTCCGTCTGCCCGGGAGCGGTGGCGCGTCCGACATGGCTGCCTCCTGCGAGCGCACCATCCTCATCGTGCCCCACGACAAGAAGAAGTTCAGCCCCAAACTCTCCTACATCACCAGCCCCGGCCATCTGGACGGCAGCCCCAATGCCCGTTTCAACGCGGGTATGCAGGGCAAAGGCCCGTACCGGGTCATCACCACCAGGGGCATCTTTGACTTTGAGGAGAAGAGCCACCGGATGCGTCTCTTGCAGACCTTCCCCGGTGAAACCGTGGAGAGCATCCAGGAAAACACGGGCTTTGAACTGCTGGTGGCAGACAATGTTTCCGCCTTCCAGCCGCCCACAGTGGAGGAAATCAGGCTCATCCGGGAAGAGATTGACCCCACCGGAATTTTTGTCAAACGCGCCTGAAGCTTGCTGCAAGCGGTGCATTTCACGGCCAAAAGAGGTACAGTAGGGGCGGTTTTCACGCTGCCCCTTTGCGCAGCCATCCCCAACCCTTAAAGACAGGAGACGCAGTCATGAAAATTCTTCAGATTGATCATCTGGGCATTGCCACCAACACTCTGGAAGAGGGCAAAGCCTTCTGGTGTGACGTGATGGGACTCAAAATGGAAGGCACGGAAACGGTTGCCGAGCAGAAAGTCACCACAGCCTTCTGCCCGGTGGGCGAGGCTGAAGTGGAGCTTCTGGTCTCCACCGAGCCTGACGGCCCCATTGCCAAGTTCATCGAAAAGAACGGCGGACGCGGCGGCTTCCAGCACGTGGCCTTCCGCGTGCCGAACATTGAGGAGGCCCTGGCTGAACTGAAGGAAAAGGGCGTTAAGCTGATCGACGAAAAGCCCCGCATTGGCGCGGCTGGCTGCAAGATCGCCTTCCTGCACCCCAAGGCCACAGGTGGCGTGCTGGTGGAGATCAGCGAGCGTCCCTGAAGCACAACAAAACAAAGAGGACAGTGTCCTGCCAGCGGCAACAGGCGGGCGCTGGTGTCAAGAGGCGCAGTCAGACAGGCTGCGCCTGTTCATTTTTTTGCGGATGCATAGTCCCTCTTTAGAGCGATTCCGCTTTGTCTTTTTACTACTTTCACCGCTTCGCTGGAAAGTCATTCTGAAGC
>CAMNHX010000206.1 GCA_946539945.1 uncultured Desulfobulbus sp.
GCAAGCCCTTCTCCTGGGGCAGCCTGCACCAGCGTGACTCACAGGCCCGTTGTGCAGGAGAAAAAATCAAAGCGAAAACGCCCTACTTGGCAGCCAGTTCCTGCATCAGCCAGGATGTGAAGTCCTGGTCCAAGTTCACCTGCATCCGCAGGGTAAAGAGCGGCAAGGACAGCAGGGAGGCAAAGGGAGCCAGCTTCACCAGATCCTTTTCCGTGGTGATGAGTGCCTGTGCGCCGCAACGCTGCGCCTTGGCGCAAAGGGCTGGCAGATGGGCTGGCGTATAGGGGTGATGGTCAGCCAGGGCGCAGACACCCTTGAGCGGCAAAGACAGCGCAGCCAGCGTGGCGAAGAAGGACTCTGGCGCTGCAATGCCGCAAAAGGCGAAGAGTCCGCCTTGGGTACGAACAGCGTCCAGTGGCAGGGTTTCGCAGGAACCGGCAGGTGTGAGCCGGAGGGCGCTCTCTGCCGTGTAGGCGGCAAAGGCCACAGGCCGGTCTGGAAAGTCCTGCCGCAGACGCCGGGCAAAGTCTTCAGCCTGCGCCTGGTTCCGCTCGTTGACTGCAGTCAGAACAAAGGCAGAGGCACGCTTCAGGGCGGAAAAGGGTTCCCGCAATTCGCCACCCGGAAAGATCCGACCATCGCCTGCAAGTTTGCCTGCGTTGAACAGTGCCAGATTCACGTCCCGACCCAGCGCCAGATGCTGGAAAGCGTCGTCCAGAAGGAGCACGTCAGCGCCCATTTGCACTGCGGCTTCCGCTGGAAAACGGCGCTTTCTGCCGGTCAGCACCAGAACGCCGGGCAGGGTTTCAGCCAGAAGCCGGGGTTCGTCGCCAGCCATGCGGGCATCCAGAAGCACTCTGCTACCGTCTGACACCACGTTGACCCGCTCCCTGGCCCTGCCGCCGTAGCCCCGGCTGATGATTGCCGGTTTGCGCCCCTGCGCCAGCAACAGCCGCGCCAGATGCTGGACCAGGGGGGTTTTGCCGGACCCGCCCAAGAGCAGGTTGCCCACGCTCAACACCGGAACCGGCATCTTGTGGACAGGAAAGAGACCGCGCTGGTATGCCGCTGCCCGGGCCTGCATGAGCAGGCCGTACATCGGGCCAAAGGGACGCCCCAAAAGAAAGGCCAGATCTTGCAGTGCCATCAGTTTGTCGCCTGCCTGCGCTGGATGTGGAACTTTTTCATCTTGTACTGCAAGAGACTCTTGGACAATCCCAGTTTTTCAGCAGCCCGGGCCTGCACGTTGTCGCACTCTTCCAAGGCCCGGCGTACCAGTTTTTCTTCAATGCCGTCCATGATCTCGTTCAGGGCCAGACCTTCCGGGGCGATCTGGGCCAGGTCCAGGGTTTCTGTCCACTGGCGGTTGACAGCTTGCACGCCGCCGTCCGGTTGCACCACGTCCGGGGTGATGGTGTTGTTTTCGCAGAGAATGGTGGCGCGTTCAATGGTGTTTTCCAGCTCGCGCACGTTGCCTTCCCAGGGCAGGCTGATCAAGAGCCGCAGCGCTTCCACAGAGATGTCCAGACCTTTGCCGTATTTGCCCATGAAATGCGTCACCAGAGAGGGAATGTCGTCTGTGCGCTCCCGGAGCGGGGGCAGGTGGATGTGAATGACGTTCAGGCGGTAGTACAGGTCTTCCCGGAAGCTGCCACGCTCGATTTCATCCTTCAGGTCCTTGTTGGTGGCAGCCAGGATGCGGACATCAGCCTTCAAGGTCTGATTGCCGCCTACGCGCTCAAAGGTCTTTTCCTGCAAGACCCGCAACAGCTTGGCCTGCAGGCGCGGGGCCAACTCGCCAATCTCGTCCAGAAAGAGCGTGCCACCGTCAGCCCGCTCAAAGAGTCCCTTGCGCATGGTGATAGCGTCGGTAAACGCGCCCTTTTCATGGCCAAACAGCTCACTTTCCAGCAGATGCTCGGAGATGGCCGCACAGTTGACCGCAAGGAAGGGAGCCTCCTTGCGCGTGCTCAAGCTGTGAATGGCCCGGGCCACCAGTTCCTTGCCCGTGCCTGACTCGCCGGTGACAAGCACTGAAGAATGTGTGGGCGCAACCTTTTCAATGAGCTGGTACACGGTCTGCATGGCAGCGCTTTTGCCGATCATGCCGGCAAAGCCGGCGCGAGGGGTTACTTCCTGCCGGAGCCGCCGCAGTTCCCGCACCAGAGAGTAGTGTTCAATGGCCTTGGCTGCGCTGGCCAGAAGCTGCTGGTTGGAAAAGGGTTTGGACAGGTAGGTGAAGGCCCCCAGGTGCATGGCTTCCACAGCGCGTTCCACTTCAGCGTAAGCAGTCAGCAGAATGACTGGCAGTTCTGGATCAAACTCCTTGACCTTTTTCAGAAATTCAATGCCGTCCATGCCCGGCATCTTCATGTCGGTGAGGATCAGATCCAGTTCCGTACCGCGCACAATGGGCAGGGCAGCCAGGGCGCTCTCCGCAGTAAAGACCTCAAAGCCTTCGTCCTTCAGCAGTTCGGACAGGACGATTTGATAGTTCGGTTCATCGTCAACAACAAGAATGCTCTGCATGATGCGATCAAAGGGTAGAAGAACGGCCCAAGGCAGCCATGAGCGGCGGTAGCAGACTGACAGGCGGGCAGAAGTCACTGCCGTGTCCTGCCATGAGGCGCTCGGGGCGGGCTGCACCGTGAAAGTCACTGCCTCCAGTAACCAGCAACCCTAAACTCTGGGCCAGTTCCAGCAGGCGGCGACGCAAGGAGTGGGCATGGGTCGGATAGTACACTTCCACACCGTCCAGTCCGCAAGCGGTCAGTTCCCGCACAAGGCCCTCAACCACACTGGCGTCTGGCGAAAGTACGCCCGGATGGGCCAGCACTGCCTTGCCCCCGGACTCGTGAATGATCCGGATCGCCTCGGCAGAGGTATAGCTGAAGCGGGGTGCCCAGGCTGCCTTGCCGTGGCCCAGATACAGGTTGAAGGCGGTGTCCACGTTGGGCACAAAGCCGCGTTCCACCATAATCCGGGCAAAGTGGGGGCGTCCGGTCTGACCGTACTCGGAGATGGCAAGCAACTCCTCATCCTTGATGTCCATGCCCAGGGCAGCCAGTTTGGACTGAATGGCGCGATTTCTGGTGTTGCGGCCCTCCTGGATGGGGCGTAGCCAGACGTGCAGGGCAGGCAGGGCCGGATCAATGCCGTAGCCCAGAACGTGGACCGTGTGCCCGTTCCAGGTGGTGCTGATTTCCACGCCGCTGACCGCTTCCAGACCAGCGGCAGCCGCATGGCGCAGGAGTTCAGGGACTCCTTCCACGGTGTCGTGATCAGTTAAGGCCAGACAGCGCAGGCGGTGCTTCACAGCCAGATCCACCAGTTCCTGGGGGGTCAGGCTGCCGTCCGAATAGCTTGAGTGGGTATGCAGATCAATGCACATGGCGGGATTCGGGGGTGAAGGTTTGACTCCGAAAGCACGCTGCCGCCTGTTCCCTCTGACATCCTCCCCTGCCTGTAGACGGGAGATTCCAGTGTTCAGGAGCAGGACAGTCTTCTGAAGCACAGCGCAAACCAGAGCCATACTCTCCTGGTTGCCCTGCCTCTCCACAGGCTGACGCGGCAAGTCCTGCCGCCGGATGGCGGAAGATAGGCGAAGACAGGGAAAAAGGCAAGTGGGTTCGCGCTCTTCTTCCAGACCTGAAGGGCAGGGCTTGGCGCTCTACCCGGTCAATCCCTTTTGGCAGGCCGGGAAAGTCCTTGAAATGGCGTCTGTCTGCCTGCATAATGCGGCAGTGTCCCATGCGCGGTCGCACCGACAAGAGGCAGACCGCACCTTTTCATGTGAGGACAGGAACATGAGCGAAAACGAGGACAGGAACATGAGCGAAAACGAGGACAGGAACATGAGCGAAAACGAGATTGACTTGAGTCCACTGGCCAGTATAGACGGTTTCCGGGCCGCTGCCCTGATCGACGCTGACACTGGTTTGAAGATCGCCACCATTGGCAGCGGCGTGAACATGGCAGTGGCTGCGGCAGGCAATACGCAGGTCTATAACACCAAGCGCAGTGTGGCCAGCTCGGTGGATCCGGGCGATCCTATTGAAGAGATCATTATTACCCTGCAAAAGGGCTATCACCTCTTCCGCCCCTTGAGCAGCAACCCGGAAATCGGCCTCTACCTGGTTCTGGATCGGACCAAGGCCAACCTGGCCATGGCCCGGCGCTCGCTCAAGCTCTTTGAGAGCAGTTTCCAGTACAGTTGA
>CAMNHX010000207.1 GCA_946539945.1 uncultured Desulfobulbus sp.
AATTGACAGAACAACCCTCCCAGGCGGAATATGGATATTTTGCAAGGTTCCCTTACCTTTTTCTCTTTGGCCTGCTTTTGAAGGCCAAAGAGAACCAGGGCGGAAGAAACCTTGCAACGCCTCGGTCACGGCGTCCTGTCCCGCCACGTCCTTGTACTGCACGTCCATAATGACATGGACCACGAACCATGTCAATTGCTTGCTGTCTTGCGTACTCGTCTTCACCTGATCATGCGAAAACGCCTCTGGAGTCACGCAACCGAAGGCGTTTTTTCATCCAAACGGCCCTTCTCCTATTCCTTCTCCTTCCAATCCGGCCTTAAATGCAGCTCGGTGAGTTGCGCCCGGCTGACCGTGGACGGCGCATCGGTGAGCGGACAGGTGGCCTTTTGGGTTTTGGGGAAGGCGATCACATCGCGGATGGAAGTCGCGCCGGTAAGCAGCATCATCAGCCGATCCACGCCAAAGGCAAGACCGCCGTGAGGCGGTGCGCCCAAGTCCAGGGCACGCAGGAGGAAGCCGAACTTGTCCCTGGCCTCGTCTTCACCAATGGACAGGGCCTTGAACACCTCCCGTTGCACGTCAGGCCGGTGGATACGGATGGAACCGCCGCCGATCTCGTTGCCGTTCAAAACCAGGTCATAGGCCCTGCTTTTCACCTTTTCCGGTTCCGTGGTCAGAAGCGGCATATCCTCTTCGCAGGGCGCAGTGAAGGGGTGATGCACGGCAGTGTAGCGCTTGGCCTCGGTGTCATACTCCAGAAGCGGGAAATCCGTGACCCAGAGGAAGTTGTCCTTGTCCGCATCCATGAGACCCAGACGGCGGCCCAGTTCCAAGCGCAGTTCCGAGAGTACCTGATGCACCACCTTGGCACTGTCAGCAGCAAAGAGGATGAGGTCGCCGGGTTCAGCCGCCAAAGCCTCGCGCATGGCGGCAATCTCGGTCTCGCTGAAAAACTTGGTGATAGGCGACTGCCACTCGTCCTCTTTAATTTTGATCCAAGCCATGCCCTTGGCGCCGAAACGGCCCGCGTATTCGGTGAGGTCGTCCAGGTCTTTGCGGGAGAAGTTGCCGCAGCCTTTGGCGTTGATAGCCTTGACCAGGCCGCCCTTTTCAAGCGCAGTCTGAAAAACCTTGAAGCCGCAGCCGCGCAAGACCTCGCTCAAGTCCACCAGTTCCAGACCGAAGCGGGTGTCGGGCTTGTCGTTGCCAAAGCGGCGCATGGCCTCGTCATAGCTCATGCGCGGAAAGGGTGTTTCGGGACCTTTGCCCTTTATCTCCTTGAAAAGCCCGGCGATCATGCCTTCCACCAAGGACATGATGTCCTCTTCGTCCACAAAGCTCAACTCCATATCAATCTGGGTAAACTCGGGCTGACGGTCGGCGCGCAGGTCTTCGTCGCGGAAACATTTGACGATTTGATAGTAGCGATCCATGCCCGCCACCATCAAGAGCTGCTTGAAGAGCTGGGGTGATTGCGGCAGGGCGTAGAAGCGGCCTGCGTTCACCCGGCTGGGCACAAGGTAGTCGCGTGCGCCCTCTGGCGTGGACCGGGTGAGCATGGGCGTTTCGATGTCCAGAAAGTTCCGGTCGTTCAGATAGCTGCGCACGAACTGCACCGCCCGATGGCGCAGAATCAGATTGCGGGCGATCTCTGGTCGGCGCAGGTCAAGATAGCGGTACTGGAGGCGCAGAGTGTCCGAGACCTCGATGTCCTCATCCAGCGGGAAGGGTGGGGTTTCGCTGGTGTTGAGGATGCGCAGCTCGTCCACCATGACCTCGATGGCGCCGGTGGCGAGTTTGGGGTTTTCCATGTCGTCCGGGCGACGGGCCACGTGACCGCGCACGGCCAGAACCCATTCGCTTCGGAGTTGATGCGCCTTGGCGTGGACCGCTGCGTTGACTTCCGGGTTGAAAACCACCTGGGTGATACCCCAGCGGTCGCGCAGGTCGATGAAGATGACCCCACCGTGGTCGCGGCGGCGGAGTACCCAGCCCATGAGGATGCATTCCTTGCCCAGATGGTCCAGACCCAGTTCGTTACAGTTGTGTGTGCGCTTGAGCGCGCCCATTGAATCCATGATGTTCTCCAGAGGAAAGGATATATTCAAGGGAAAGAGTTAGTGGAGATGAACCTTCCATTGAGCCTGCGATTTTCGCTCATCTGAAAAATATGAAGTGTTGAAGATCGCATACCATCTGCACAGAGTGCATTTTTCCGCAGACAATCTGATGATGTTCAAAGTCTGAATCCATTCATTCACGATTTTCTCACTCTTCTGTTTGGAATACTGATTGGAATACAGAAAAGCTGTTTTCCTTTTCACTTTCTCCTTCGCTGACAAAATCCTGTTCAGCAAATAATCAGCATAACGTATAACTTTTCTCGATTTCTCCTCACGTGTACGGCAAACGCAGATAGTGAAACGCCAAAACCACAAGGCAATATCTTTATTTGTATTTTTCAGGACTTTATCGCTGCATACATCTATGAAATACGCACTCTCTGGCAAAAATCTGCCGTTGAATATGATAATTGGCGACTGCGCATCGGCATAGAGTTTGCTGCCGTTCAGAGAGTGGTTATTTATACCGGTAATGCGTATTATATCATATTTCCTGTTTCTGTCGACTCGATGACGAGCAGTTCCATAAGGCAGATGGGTTCTGTTGATCCCGAATTTTTTATTCTTCATTGGTGTTTTTGCCGCAATACCGGCATCTGTCTATATTTATTGTACAGTTTGAGTTCCAAAAGTTTTCCGCAGTGCGGACACCGCACCTTGGCGATGGTCCACACCATTGCCCCGATGATGACGATGAGGGACAGGACGATCAGCGCGGGATTTCTACCGTTGAAGGGAACCTCTGGGGTAGGATAATGAGTACCCCAGAAAAGAAGAGAAAATCCGGCAAAGAGCACGATATAGCCTATTGCTCTGTTGGTAGTTGGATTTTTCATTATCGCCCTCGTTATCCTCTCCTTTCTCACGTTTCTTTCAGTGAAGCCTTCCTGATGCGACACCTCGTCGAGGCAAGTCCATCCCCTTTGGTTTGCAGGTGCAACCTTGGTGGCGCACACAAGATCCTTGTAGAATCGCAGAACCGTAACGGTGCTGTAGGATGCTTCGGGAATATTGCCGTAGCTGTGGGATTCTATTGTTTACTCTTTGCTGTCATGCTGAATGAAGTGCAGCATCTCATGTTTTTTTCTTGAGCTTGCCTTTTCCTGTGCTGGCGCACTGAAAGGTGGCGCTAACACGCTCAAAAACAGCGGCGCAGGTTTGTTCTCTCCCACCTGCGCCAACTGACCTTGGCAGGATTCACCGCTTTTTGCTCTTCTTCTCCTGCGCCTTGGCAAAAAGATCGCCGAAAGTACCCATAGAAGTAGGCTGCGGAGGCAATTTGTAGTCTTCCGTGCGTTCCCGGCGCTCGCGCCGCTCTCCACGCTGGGGTTTCTTCTCCTTGCCCGCCTCGGGCTGGGGCTGGTAGTCTTCCGGGGCCAGGGCAATGCGTTTCTGCTCCAAGTCCACGCTTTCCACCTTCACAGTCACTTCCTGTCCCACTTCCAGCACCTCGCCAGGACTGTGCAGCTTGCGCCCTGCGCCCAAGCGGGAAATGTGCAAGAGACCGTCCACCCCCGGTTCCAAGGTCACAAAAGCGCCAAAAGGCGCAATCCGCGCCACTGTACCCTGATGCACGGAACCTACTGGATAGTTTGCCAGTACCGTATCCCAGGGGTTGGGCTGGGTGTCGCGCAGGGAAAGCGAAATACGGTCGCGCTCCCAGTCCAGCGCCTTGACAAGCACTTCCACCTTGTCGCCCCGATTCAGCACCTCGTCAACCCGGTTGATCTGGCCCCAGGCCAGTTCGCTGATGGGAATCAATCCGTCCACACCGCCCAGATCCACAAAGGCGCCAAAATCCCGGATGGAGCTTACCACCCCCGGAACCTGCATCCCGACCTGCAACTCCTGCATCAGTTTTTCGCGCTGCTGCTGGCGTTCCTCCTCCAGAAGCGCCCGGGCAGACACCAGAATGTTGCGACCATGCCCGCTGTACTCCGTGATCCTGAAGTTCAGGGTTTTTTCCAGATAGTCCTCCGCCCTTTCTACCCGACGGATGTCCATCTGTGAGTACGGGCAGAAGCAGCGCTGATTGCCTACCATCACGGCAAAGCCGCCCTTGACCTCTGCCATGACCGTGCCCTGC
>CAMNHX010000208.1 GCA_946539945.1 uncultured Desulfobulbus sp.
CAGGCTTATAATATCAATGCCGATACTGCCGCTTCCAGAAAACCCTCGGGCGCAATGATTCGCACCAAACCGCTCTGCACGTCTGCCGCATTGGTCACGCCCAGCACGCCTCCGTAATGGTCAACGTGACTGTGGGAGTAGATGACCACCTTGACCGGTTTGCGGGGACGGTGCGCGTAGTAGAGTTCCAGCGCTGCCGCCGCGTTTTCCGCAGAAACCAGGGGATCGACCACAATCAGCCCGGTATTGCCTTCAATGATGGTCATGTTGGAGAGGTCAGCGTTACGCACCTGGAACAGGCGTTCCGTGACCCTGTAGAGTCCGTCTGCCATGACCAGTTGCGACTGCCGCCACAGGGCAGGATGCACTGTGGCTGGAGCTGGACGAGGCTGAAGGTTGATCTCTGAATCTGCCCCGCTCTGGAGTGGGGTGACAAAGGCGTAAGGAGCCAGATCCCAAGCCAGACCGCCGTTCTGCGCTGGAATGCGTCCCTGATTAGGCAAGGGAGCCAGAAAGCCACGCCGGGCATCGGCAAAGTCCTGCTGGTCGGCGAAGTCCAGTTCCTTCAGCACAGCCTGATTGGCCTGCCGGGTGGCTTCAGAGGCAGGTTTGCCAAGGCTGGACTGCGGCGCGGAAGCAGCATCAAGCGCAGCGTCGGCCAGCGCAAGGGATGCACAGAAGAGGCTACAGCTGAAAACAGCAAGCGCAAGGGGTGAAGGAAGAACAGGGTGCACGGAAGCCTCTGGGGTTGAAGGTTGAGGTGAGAAGGTAGAGACTATTACAGGCGACAGGAAAGCTGGATCGACCAGCAATTCTGCCTGAATTGGTGTACCAAATCTCTACCTTATCAACCAGTTGAAAACGAGCTTTGAGAGACGAACATGCAAAATACAGCAAACTTTCAGCAGCTTGTCTGTTCAGGCAATACCCAAGCCTTTCAGGATAGGCAGGCGTTTTTGTGCGAACTCCTCTGCCCGCACACGCAGTTCGGCAAGGTTTTCTTCCGACGACTCCAGAAGTTTGCCGTCCTTGATGACTTGCCGTCCCACTGCTGAAAGCTGCTGCCAAGCGTATTCTGCCCACTGTTGAGGTTCTGACTTACCCTGTTGACTTGCCTTCACAAAGAGCTGGACAATAAGGTCAATGTAGATGCCTCCACCAGTCAGAGGACTGGCCAGACTGCCTATGCCATTGTGCGTCAGTGCTTGCTGACACAGAAAACTGTTGAGCTGCATAGTCTGGAATTTTACTTGGGCAATACTTTCTTCCTCCTGCACCGGTTCTATATAAGCCTTGCCAAGCAACACGATAATTGCCTGATACAGTTGAGAAAATGTGATACTGTCCTTCTGAATCTCTTCTTCAATTTGGTGCAGCGTTCTTGGACGGTAGTCCGCCATCAGTTCCAGAATCGGATTGTATAATTCTGGGTCAAGATCAATACTTCCCTGTGTTCCATCTACCTTGAGGGTAATATCTGACTGCGGTACAATTAGAATATACCGCTGCGTCTGTAACCATTCTTCCTTTTCCCTTTTACTCAATTCCCGTACACCCTTTACCCAATAATCCAACCGGAACTGACAATTAACCATAAAATCACGCATTGTCTCTCTGAATACGGGATTCTGAATCGAATTTAAGAAATTTTCCTGTTCTATATTGATATAAAACTGATTGATATGAGATAAATATCGGGCTGAACAGACATAATCAAGTTTTGTATCCTGAAGCCATCGTGCCATATCGGCAAAGTGCATGGGTAACCAGTCGCGATTGAAGTATTCGTGTGCCAGATAATGCGTATCCCCGCCGTGTATGCGTTGCATACGAATACGAACAAAAGGGTTAATCTGCGCAAATAGGGGATTGGTTGCCAGAAAATTATCCAGAAAATCCACACAGCCACTAATCTGTTCCAGCCGGTTCTGTCTTGGGGATGTCATATCAGCCATGTATCTGGTCATGAGATGGCGCATGGAAACAAAATCTGCCCAACCTGGAAGAGTGTTATAGCTGACGTAGAGTACGCCACCGGGCTTGAGTTTTTTCTTGATAAAATCGACAATGATACGTCGATTATTGTTGGAAATCCAACTCCAAATGCCGTGCAGACCGATGAAATCAAAGTCTGGTAAATCCTTGCGCTGGGCAAAGGCTTCAAAGGAATCGTTAAAAATGTGGGCATCCGCTCCTGACGCCTTTGCCATTTGCCGGGCAAAGTCCGCCTGCTGTGGAATAAAGTCAGTCCCATACCACTGGGTTTTTGAGGCAGCGGCGTGGATATTGATGCTCATCCCCTGGCCAAAACCCAGTTCGCAGGCTGTCTGTACCTCTGGACAAGCCACGTTGCAATCGTGCAAGGCAATTTTGGCATGCAGGGGACTCAGTTCCCGGTAATAGCCAAAGATGTAACCTACATCAGTCACATATCCTTCTGTCCAATCGCTCATTTTTCCTTCCTTTCTGAAAAATATCTGTTCAGGCAATACCCAAGACATTCAAAATAGGCAGACGTTTTTGCATGAACATCTCTGCCCGAAGATGCAGTTCGGCAAGACTCTCTTCCTCTGAATCCAGAGGTGTGCCGTCTTTGATAACCTGTCGTCCTACACTGGAGAGTTGCTGCCAAGCATATTCTACCCATTGTTGGGGACTGTCATTACCCTGTCGACTTATCTCTACAAAAATCTGATCAATGATGTCAAGGGAGATTCCTCCACCTGTCATCGGACTGGCTAAAGCGTGTATATCTTCTTTCGCCAATACCTGTTGACACAAAAAGCTGTTCAGTTTGTCAGTATCCTGTTTTACTTGGGAAACATCTTCTTTATCTTGTACCGGCTCAATACATCTTTTACCCATCAATACAATAATAGCTTGATACAGTTGAGGAAATTTAATACTGTTTGACTCAAGCTCCTTTTCCATCTGACGTAATGTTCTGGGACGGTAATCTGCCATCAAATCCAGAACAGGCTCATACTGTGCAGGATCAAGATCAAGACTTCCTGCTGGTCCAGGAACCTTGAGAGTAATATCTGAACGTGGCTCAACCAAAATATACCGTTGCGTCTGTAATATCTTCTCTTTCTCTTTTTTATTCAGTTCTCTTGTATTCTTGACCCAATATTCAGCCCTGAATTGTCTATTGACCATAAAATCGCGTACCGTTTCCCTGAAGAGAAAAGGATGAATCGAGTTTAGAAGTTTTTCCTGATCCCTGCTGATATTAAATTGATTGACATGATCCAGATAGTGGGTAGAACAGATATAATCCATCCCTGTATCCTGAAGCCACTGGGTCATATCGGTAAAGTGCATGGGGAGCCAGTCCCGATTGAAATATTCATGTGCCAGATAATGAGCATCCTCCTTATGTAGTCTCTGCAAACGGGTACGAACAAAGGGGTTCGCCTGTGCAAAAGCTGGATTGGTTGACAGAAAGCGATCCAAGAAATCCACGCATCCACTAATCTGTTCCAGTCTGTTTTGCTTTGGATCTGCCATATCATCCATGTATAGGCTCATGATATGGCGCAGAGAAACGAAGTCTGCCCAACCAGGCAAAGTATTATAGCTGATGTAAAGCACACCACCGGGCTTGAGTTTTTTCTTGATAAAGTTGACAATGATGCGCCGGTTGTTGTTGGAAATCCAGCTCCAGATGCCGTGCAGACCGATGAAGTCAAAATCCGGCAAGTCCTTGCGCTTGGCAAAGGCTTCAAAGGAGTCGTTAAAAATGTGGACATCCGCCCCTGATGCCTTTGCCATTTGTCGGGCAAAGTCTGCCTGCTCCGGGATAAAGTCAGTCCCATACCACTGGGTCTTTGAAGCAGCAGCGTGGATATTGATGCTTATCCCCTGACCAAAACCCAGTTCGCAGGCTGTCTGCACCTCCGGACAGGCCACGTTGTAATCCTGCAAGGCAATTTTGGCGTGCAGGGGGTTCAATTCCCGGTAGTAGCCAAAAGTGTAGCCTACATCAGTCACATAGCCTTCTGTCCAATCGCTCATTGTTCATCCTTTTCTGAAAAAATGGTGTGAAGGGCGGCTCTCCCGCACGCTGGCAAAAAAAGACCCGCCAACTCCCAAGAGCAGCGGGTCTGAAGACCCTCTGTTCAGCGCACCCGGCCAGCGCTGCCCAGAACTTCTGTATTC
>CAMNHX010000209.1 GCA_946539945.1 uncultured Desulfobulbus sp.
CACAAGAGGCTGTCGCTTCTGTCAGGCTGGTGTTATTTACCGGCCTGTGAGGGAACGCAGTGTGGAGCAGATTCTGGACTGGGCTGAAGAGGGTATTGCCTCCAGCGGCTTTGAGGAAATGGCGCTGCTGTCGCTGTCCACTGGCGACTACTCCTGCCTGAACGAGCTTGTGCTGACCCTCATGAATCGCTTTATCCCGCAGAAGGTCTCTCTGTCCCTGCCCTCCATGCGGGTGGGCACAATCAGCCCGGAAATCATGGACCAGATCCGGCGCGTGCGCAAGACTGGCTTTACCGTGGCCCCAGAGGCAGGCAGTGAACGCCTGCGGCAGGTCATCAACAAGGGCATCACCGAAGAAGACCTGCTTGCCACCTGCAAGAACGCCTTTGCCCTGGGCTGGAAACTGGTCAAGTGCTACTTCATGATCGGCCTGCCCACAGAGACTGACGAGGACATCGAAGCCATTGCCACTCTGGTCCGGGCCGCACGCAATCAGGCAGGTCCTGCCTGGCGCAGCGTGCAGATCAATCTGGGGGTGGGAACCTTTGTACCCAAGCCGCACACGCCCTTTCAGTGGGAGGCGCAGTTGGGCGTGGAAGAGGCCAAGGCTCGCATTGACCAGCTCAAGCACCTCCTGCCGCCCAAGGGCTATCACCTGAAATGGCAGGACCCGCGCCAGTCTTATTTGGAAGGCGTCTTTTCCCGGGGCGACAGGCGCTTGAGCGAGCTGCTGGAAAAGGTTTGGCAAGGCGGAGCGCGGCTGGACAGCTGGGGCGAGCAGTGCAATCTGGAACGCTGGCAGGAGGCTGCTGCTGAATGCGCCCTGAATCTGGATGACTATCTGGCAGCCCGGGACCTGAACGAGGTGCTGCCCTGGGATCATCTGGACAGCGGGGTCAGCCGTGACTTTCTCCTGCAGGAGCGGGAACGCGCCTTTCAGGGACTGTACACCCCAGACTGCCGCACCAGCGGTTGTCAGGGCTGCGGCATCTGTGACTTCAAAAGCGTCAAGCCCGTGCTGCACCGGGAAACATCAGAGAAAGCGGTTCCTCTGTCGGAACCTGTCCCGGAAGCCCTGCCAGGCAAGGGACAGCCGCCCCGCTTCATCTACCGCGTTTCCTACAGCCGGACTGCGCCCAGCCATCTTCTGGGGCATCTGGAACTGCTGCAACTGGTCTTTCGCGTGATCCGCCGGGCAGGTCTGCCCATTGCTTACACGCAGGGCTTCAACCCCTCGCCCAAGGTTGCCTTTTGTCAGGCCCTGCCAGTGGGTGTGGAAAGCCTGGTCGAATACTTTGACATGGAACTGACCCGACCGATTTCCACCGGGCCAGACCTGGTTGCCCGCCTGAACCGGGAAATGCCACCCGGCCTTGCAGTCCAGCGCGTGTCCCTGGCCCCGAAAAAAAGCCCGGACTGCGTGCAGGCCAGCTATGCAATCACCCTGCCAGACACGGTGGAGACTGACGCGCTGCCGGAAAAGATCGCTGCCTTTCAGGCTGCTGCAAGCTGTCCGATAACCCGCTTTCGCAAGGGCAAGACCTCCACGCTTGACCTCAAGCCTCTGGTCAGCGGACTGACTCTGGAAGAGGGGTGCATCCGGCTGTCGCTCATCCAGCAGCAGGGAAAGCCCGGAGCCAGTCCCAGAGAGGTGCTGGAGCAGGCGCTGGGCCTGACGCATGAAGAGGCGCTCATCAGCCGCATTCTCAAGCAGGAAAGCGTGGACCTGCCGCTTCCGGCTTGAGCATTTGCCCAAGATGCTGTACAAATCCCGACTTTGTTTTTTGTGCGCGGCGCTTAAGTTGCCGCCCTTTGCCGGAACTGTTTTGAATCAGGAGATATGCCATGAAAAAGATAGTGCTGCGCGACGATGAAATGCCCAAGGTCTGGTACAACGTAGCGCCGGACATTCCCGGCGGGCTGTTGCCCCCGCTTGATCCCCAAACCCTTAAACCTATCAGCCCGGAGAAACTGGGCGCGATCTTCCCGCAGGGGCTTTTGGAACAGGAGATGAGTACCGAGCGCTTCATCCCCATTCCTGAAGAGGTGCAGGAGATTTACAGGATCTGGCGACCCAGCCCCTTGGTGCGCGCCAACAAGTTGGAAGAAGCCCTAGGCGTCAAGGCAAAGATCTACTTCAAGAACGAGAGCGTCTCGCCTGTGGGCAGTCACAAGCCCAACTCTGCCGTGGCCCAAGCCTGGTTCAACAAGAGGGAAGGCGTCAAGCGGCTGACCACGGAAACCGGCGCAGGCCAGTGGGGTTCAGCGCTCTGTTTTGCGACCTCCAAGTTCGGGATGCAGTGCAAGGTGTACATGGTGCGCGTGTCCTATGACCAGAAGCCCTACCGCAAGTTCATGATGCAGACCTATGGCGGTCAGGTGGTGGCCAGCCCCAGCATGGACACCAAAGTAGGGCGCGACATTCTGGCCAGAACTCCGGACACCCCTGGTTCTCTGGGCATGGCGGTTTCCGAGGCCCTGGAAGAGGCTCTGGACCGTGAGGACACCAACTACGCCCTGGGTTCGGTGTTGAACCACGTGGCCCTGCATCAGACCATCATCGGTCTGGAGGCCAAAAAACAGATGGAACTGGCTGGCGACTTCCCAGACGTGATCATCGGCTGCTGCGGCGGGGGTTCCAACTTTGCCGGGCTGGCCTGCCCCTTTGTGCCTGACTATCTGGAGGGCAAAAAGATCCGCTTTCTGGGCTGCGAGCCTGCCTCCTGCCCCTCGCTGACCAACGGCAAACTGGCCTATGATGCAGGCGATGTGGCCATGCTGACCCCTCTGCTCTACATGTACACCCTGGGCCATACCTTTGTGCCGCCGGGCTTTCACGCAGGTGGTCTGCGCTATCACGGCATGGCCCCGGTGATTTCCGCGCTCACCCGGGAAGGCATTGTGGAGCCTGTGGCCCTGCAACAACTGGAATGCTTTGAGGCTGGCCTGCTCTTTGCCCGCACTGAAGGCATCATTCCTGCGCCAGAAAGCACGCACGCCATTCGCGGCGCGATCATTGAGGCCCTGCGCGATCCCAAGGAACCGAAAACCATTCTCTTCAACCTCTCGGGAACCGGCGTCATTGACCTGCCCTCCTATGACAAGTATCTGCAGGGCGAGTTGCAGGACTACGAGTATCCCCAAGAAGACATTGCCAAGTCTCTGGCCAGCTTGCCCAAGATTCCCTGAACCCAAAAACAGACCCCAAAAGCGGACAGCCTGCCTCCAGAGGCAGGCTGTTCCTGTTCCGGTCTCTGCCACAGAAAAACACCAAAGCCATGCCGAATGTTTCCCGTCTCTTTCCGACCCTTATCGTGACCGTCTCTTTGCTATTTTCCGCGCCTTTTCCAGCCTCTGTCCGGGCCGCCACCTGCCCCGGAATGCAGAACCAGATCACAAACGGGTCCTGGGGTCTGGCTGAAGTTTCGGGTCAGATTGCAGACGGCTGCAATCTGGATGATCGCCTGATTCCAGCCAGCATCATCAAGGTGGCTACAGTGTTGGCTGCTATGCGGATTCTGGGACCAGACTTCCGCTTTGCCACGGAGTTCTACAGCGACGCGGCAGGCAATCTCTACATCAAGGGGCTGGGCGATCCCTCGCTGGTTTCCGAGGAAGTGGCCCTGATTGCCGCCCAGCTGAAGGAACTGGGTCTGAACCAGGTCAAGACGCTCTTTGTGGATGACTCTGCCTTTGCCCTGGAAGGTCCGGTTCCTGGCCAGACCACGACCGGCAATCCCTATGATGCGCCGGTTGCTGCCCTGGCTGTCAACTTCAACACCCTGGCCTTTTTCAAGGACAAGGCAGGTCGGGTCTCTTCCGGCGAGAAGCAGACCCCGATGCTGCCGCTCACCCGGGACCTGGCCCGGAAAGGCAAGCCCGGATTTTTTGCCCGGGTCAACGTCTGCATGGGCGGCGAGGACTTCACAGAGTGCAGCCTGCGCTATGCGGCTGAACTGTTCCGGGCCTTCCTGCAAAAGGAGGGCATCAAGGTCAGCGAACTGGGCGGCAGGGGCAAAGCGCCTGAACAGGCAAAGCTGCTGCTGCGCCACGAGAGCAGCAAGAATCTGGAGGCTGTCAGCACAGACCTCATGCGCTCCTCCTCAAACTTCATCGCCAATCTGATCTTTTTGCAGGCTGGGGCCAAAAAGTACG
>CAMNHX010000210.1 GCA_946539945.1 uncultured Desulfobulbus sp.
AAGCACCCTCTGGCGTGGATATATTTTGTGCCTTTTGTTGTGACTTCAACTTTTATCATACTCAATATCGTGGTAGGTGTTGTAGTCAACTCCATTGGACAGACCCAGGATGAGCTGGATGGTCAGGAACTCAATGTCAACAATCCGGTCGTCAGGCTGGAAGGCGAGGTCAAACAGCTTGGCGAACAGTTGCGCCGTATTGAATTGTTGCTGGAGAAACAGCGTGAGGATTAGTCTGTCTTGGCCTGAAGACAGAGGGGGAAGTCACCGTTTCGTCACAATCGCCATGGCGTCGCCATAGGAGAAAAAACGATAGCGCAGGCGGACAGCCTCCTGGTATGCGGCAAGGATGCGTTCCTGACCAGCCAGGGCGGACACCAGAAAGAGCAGAGATGATTTTGGCAGATGAAAGTTTGTCACCAGGTTGTCCACCACCTGAAAGCGGAAACCCGGATAGATGTAGAGCGTGCAGGGGCCAGACCAGGCGATAAGCTGGCCACCGTGTTGCGCGGCCACAAATTCCAGAGTTCGTGTGCTGGTGGTCCCGACTGCCCAGACACGACGGCCCTCCCGCTTGGCAGCATTGACCGTGACTGCGCTCTTCTCGGGCAGGCTGACCCATTCCTGATGAATCCGGTGCTGGCGGATGTCCCCGCATCTTACCGGCGCAAAGGTACCATAACCCACGTGCAGGGTGAGGGGAGCAAGCTGGACACCCATCCGGGACAATTCAGCCAGCAGCTCTGGCGTGAAGTGCAGTCCAGCAGTAGGAGCGGCCACAGACCCGGTGTGCTGCGCATAGCAGGTCTGGTAGCGCTCCCGATCTTCTGGTTGCTCGCTCTCCCGGGTAATGTAAGGCGGCAAGGGCATCTGGCCGCAACGGGACAGCAGTGCCTCCAGACTCTGGCCTGCCGGATAGCGCAGACGCACGCTGGCACTGCCGTCCTCAAAGAGTTCGGTCACTTCAGCGGTGAGCGTCTCGTCAAAGAAAAGCCGCGTGCCTGATCTGGCCCGCTTGGAGCTTTTAAGAAGCGCCCGGGCTGTGGCGGTCTGTCCGGCTGTAACAGCGGCCTCCTCTGCTGGAAAGCCCAGCAGGAACACCTCAATCCGGCCCCCGCTTTCCTTGTGCCCCAGAAGTCGGGCCGGAAAGACCCGGGTGTTGTTCAGGGCCAGTACATCGCCTGCCCGGAAGAGGCGGGGCAGCTCATGAAAAGACAGATGCTGCTGGTCTGCCGCGTGCGTGTCCAGAACCATCAGCCGGGAGGCATCGCGGACAGATGCCGGTTGTTGCGCGATCAGCTCGGGCGGCAGAAAATAGTCATAAGCTTCAAGAGAATAGGCGCATTCGTTGTGCATAGGTCTCCTGTCTGTTGCCGAAGCCTGCGCTTCGGGGTATTTTCGCGAATGAGAACTCTCCTACATACATCTCTGCCCAGGGTTTTGCCATGATTCTGCTTGTTGCCGCCACCACCATGGAAATGGACGCCTTTGTCGCTGCCAGCCCCAAGGCGCCGGTGCAGCGGCTGGTCTGTGGTGTGGGGCCAATGGAGGCCGCATTCTGGCTGGGACTCTTTCTGGCCGAAGCCCAAAGCCGGGGAACTCTGCCCGAGTTGGTGCTGAACATCGGTGTGGCTGGTGCGTATGTCCGGCCTGAAGGTCCGGGCCTTCTGGATCTCTGTCTGGCAACCCAGGAGCATCTGGGCGATCTGGGCAAGTGTGAGGCAGGCCGCCTGCTGCCCTTGAGTTGCAAGACCAACTCCAGCTTTTCCTTGAGCGTGCGGGCGCGAGGTTGGCTGGGCGAGCGGCTGGAGCAAAACAAGGAATCCGTGTTCAGCGGTCCTTTTCTGACTGTGAACTGCGTCAGTGGCGACCGGTCCCGGGCTGACATGCTCTTGGCCCGCTTCCCGGAGGCGCTCTGCGAGAACATGGAGGGCGCTGGTCTGGCGCTGGCCTGTTCCAACTACAATGTGCGCTTTGCCGAACTGCGTTGCATCTCCAACATGATTGACGATCCGGAACGCCAGCAGTGGCGGCTCAAGGAAGCTGTCCAGCGCTGCGGCAAGGCTGCGGCCAGCCTTTTTCAGGAGGAACCATGAATCCTTTGACCTTGGGCTATTCGCCCTGTCCCAACGACACCTATATTTTTAACGCGCTGGTCAACGGTCATCTTGACTGGCACGGTCCTGCCCTGGCCCCACCCCTGCTGGAAGATGTGGAAACCCTGAACGACTGGGCCTTGCAAGGCAGGCTGGACATTACCAAGGTGTCCTGTCACGCCTTGGGCCATCTGCGGCGGGAATACACGCTCCTGCCTGCGGGCGCGGCTCTGGGACGGGGCTGCGGTCCGCTGCTCGTTACCAAAGAGACGCGGCAGGCGGACGGGACAAGCGGCTGGCGCATTGCCATTCCGGGCCGCTTTACCACAGCAGCGCTGCTCTTGCAGCTCTACGCGCCCGGTGTGCAGACCGTGATCCTGCGCTTTGACCGCATCATGGAGTCCATTGCGCAAGGCCAGGTTGACGCAGGTGTGATCATTCACGAGAGCCGCTTCACCTACCAACAGCACGGCCTGCGCTGTGTCTGCGATCTGGGCGCGTGGTGGGAACAGGAAAGCGGTTTGCCCATTCCTTTGGGCTGCATTGTCATGCGAAAAAGCCTGGGGCCGGATCTGCACGCAAGGGTTGCGGCAGGCATTGCTGCCAGCATCCGCTGGGCAGACGAACACCCCTTGGAGGTTCTGCCCTATATCCGCGCCCATGCGCAGGAAATGGATATTGAAGTCATGCGGAACCATATTGACCTGTACGTCAACAGCTTTTCCAAAGACCTGGGACCAGAGGGACAGGCTGCCATTGAGGCACTCTTGCAGCGCGGCGAGGCTGTCGGCTTGTTTCCCGGGATGGAGGGCTGATGCAGAAGGTAGTCTCCAGCGCCGTACCGCCCCGTCTGACACCGGAACTCTTGCAGCAGTTCAGACAGGTCTTCAGCGAGTGTCCCTACGGCTTTAATCGACCTGCCATCTACCGGCAGGCCGGGTTCATGCACATGGATGAAGACACCATGGGCGACTTGCTGGCCAACGGCTATCGCCGGAACGGCAACCACATGTACACCATGCAGTGCCCGGGCTGTGCGGACTGCGTTTCCATCCGCCTGGACCCGGCGCGGTTTCGGCCAGACCGGAATCAGAAGCGCGTTTGGCGGAAGAACCGGGACATCCGGGTTCAGGTTACGCCGCTGACCATGTCCGAAGAACACTTGCGACTTTTGGACAAGTTTCTGCGCCTGCGCTTCAGTAGCATCGACCAACATGCGAACAGCTACTACAGCCAGTTTTTTCTGACCTCCATCAGCCCCTGCTTTGAGTTGCGCTACTGGGCAGATGACATTCTGGTGGGTGTGTCCATTATAGATGCAGCTCCGGGCTGGCTGAACGCGGTCTATTTTTACTTTGACCCGGACCAGGGAGAGCGCAGTCCCGGCACCTTCAATATCCTGAATCTGGTGCATTTCTGCCGCAAGCACCGGATTCCCTGGCTCTATCTTGGCTACTGCATCGATGGCCTTTCCGCCATGAACTACAAAAAGCGCTTCCAGCCCTACGAACTGCTGCTGAACGGCGTCTGGCAGAGCGCCGAGTGACGCGAAACCCGGGAGTTGACCTTTGAACGCCTTTACACGCAGAATTTCGCTTGCTTTCCTGCCGCCGCTCGTTTCTTGGTTGATGCGGCTGTGGTTTGCCAGCTGCCGTCTGATAGTCCACACACATGAGAGCTTTGAAGACTGTCGATATCCGGGCAGACAGTTTATCGCCGCTTTCTGGCACTACGGCTTTCTCTACATTTTTTATTATTTGCGCTGTTTCAAGGCAGCGGTCATGGTCAGTGCCAGCAGTGACGGCGAATATGTTGCCCGACTGGCCCGGCAGTTTGGACACCAGCCAGTGCGTGGCTCATCGCACCAAAGGGGTTTTCGGGCGCTCCGGGAAATGCTGGCCGCGCTGGCAGAGGGTCAGAATGCAGGTATTGTGGCAGACGGCTCGCAAGGCCCGGCCCGCAGGGCACAGGCAGGCTGTATTCTGATGGCCTCGCGTTCAGGCAGTCCTGTTTGTCCCATGAGTTGGGCAGCCAGCCGGGTTCTGGTCTTCCACAGCT
>CAMNHX010000211.1 GCA_946539945.1 uncultured Desulfobulbus sp.
AGGCTCGCCTCCAGCATGGGCGCAAGGGTTTGGGTCAGGCGCGGCTCTTCATAGTCGTTCAGGCGGGCCAAATGGATGATGCGATCGTTGACGTGCATGACAGGGCAGACAAAAAAACCGGCTTGATCTCCGAAAAGACCAAGCCGGAAAAGGAGAGAAGAGATGAAGAATTACCCTTTATAAAGCAGCTTCTGTGCCAGTACAGAATTTTTTTACAAATTCTTCGTTTCATGAATGTTTTCAAAAAGATACAAGATGGGTGCTTCTCGATGTCTTATGCGGTTCCCAGGCCCAAGAATACAATTAACTGAACCCTTCAGGGAGGAAATGCGAAAAACAGAAAGAAAAAGAACGTATAATCAACAAGATACGAGGTTAAATTTTTTGGGTGGCCTTTTCCTCAACAGTCCTGTGAGCGGATATTTTTTTGCCTTCCGACCCGAAGACCGCGTCGAATCCGGCACACAGCGCTTTGCCCGGCTTGTGCCAAGGGCTGCTTCCGCGTATAATGGCTGCTGATGGTACAAACTTTTCTTTTTTCCAAAGTACGGCCCCGGAGAATCCGATGTCAAAACCACAGCACGCCATGCAGGAACTTTTCAGTCAGGAAGCCCTTGCCCGCCGGGTCGCCGAACTGGGCGCACAGATCAGCGCAGACTACGCGGGTCGGGATCTGGTCTTGATGGTGGTCCTGGGCGGCGCCTTTATCTTTGCCGCTGATCTTTGCCGGAAGATTACTTTGGAGTGCAGCCTTGACTTTGTCCGGGTTGCCAGCTACGGCGCAGGACTGGAGTCTGCCGGGGCCATCCGGCTGGTACAGCCACCCTCGCACCGCATTGCAGGGCGGGATCTCTTGCTGGTGGAAGACATCGTGGACACCGGGCTGACCATGCAATGGCTCCTGCACTATTTCCGCAACCAACAGACCGCCTCGGTGCGCTTCTGCACCCTGATTGACAAGACAGAGCGCCGTCAGACCGATCTGGTTGCCGATTACGCTGGCTTTTCCTGCAAGGAGGGCTTTCTGGTGGGGTATGGTCTGGACTTTTCCGAACAGTACCGTAACCTGCCTGCCATATACACCCTTTTGGATGCAGCGGACCACGCTGCAAGTCCCAACCCATGAACCTGTGAGGTATCCCATGTCAGACAAGAAGATTGGCGTCATTCTGGCCGGCTGCGGTCATCAGGACGGCTCGGAAATCCACGAGGCCACGCTCACCCTGTGGGCCATTCACAAGCACGGTTGCGACTTTCTGTGCTTTGCGCCAGACATCAAGCAGCATCATGTGCTGAATCACCTGAATGGCGAGGAAATGGATGAAGAGCGCAACGTGCTCATTGAATCCGCCCGCATTGCCCGGGGCAAGGTAGCCTCGCTGGCCACCTTTTCCCCGGCCAGCGTGGATGCGCTGATTTTGCCCGGCGGTTTTGGTGCGGCCAAGAACCTCTGCTCCTACGCTTGGGACGGCCCGAACTGCAAGGTGCATCCTGATGTGGCCAGGGCCATTCAGGGGGTTCATGAGGCGGGCAAGCCGATTGGTGCGCTCTGCATTGCGCCGGTGATTATGGCCAAAGTTCTGGGCAAGGGCGTGCTCCTCACCAGTGGTCAGGACAGCGGCACAGCCGGGCATCTGGAAGAGATGGGCGCGAAAAACCAGCCTGCCAGCTACGGCGAGATCGTGGTTGACCGGGAACAGAAAGTCGTGTCCACGCCCTGCTACATGCTGGGCGACTCCCGCATCGATCAGGTGGCAGAAGGAGTGGATCGACTGGTCAGTGCGGTTCTGGAGCTGATGTAGTCTGTAGGAAGCCTTTCTTCTTCCGATTCTCAAGGCTCCGGGCAACCGGAGCCTTTTGGTTCTGCCCCCCCGTTTTTCAGAAGGACGTCTTGTGGTTCAATTTTTGCTGTTTCTCTCCCTGATCATCTTTTCCTGCGTGCTGTTGAGCCGGGTTTCCAGCAAGCTCGGCATTCCCACGCTGCTGGCTTTCATCTTGCTGGGCATGTTTTTCGGTTGCGACGGCCCTTTTGCCATTGCCTTTGACAACTACGTCCTGGTCCAGGAAGTCTGCACCATTGCCCTGATCTTCATCATGTTTTACGGCGGCTTCAGTACCAACTGGCAAGAGGCCAGACCTGTAGCGGTCAAAGCCTTTCTTCTCTCGTCTTTGGGTGTGATACTGACTGCAGCGCTGGTGGGCCTATTTTGCCATTATGTGCTGAAACTGGAGCTGTTGCACAGCCTGCTTGTGGGCGCGGTTGTTTCCTCAACCGATGCTGCCTCGGTGTTTTTTGTGCTGCGTTCCCGGAAGCTACACCTGAAGGACGGTACAGCCTCTCTGCTGGAGCTGGAAAGCGGCAGTAATGACCCCTGCGCCTATATGTTGACCGCGATCTGTATTGAACTCATGCAGGGCAAGGCAGGCGCAACTGGCATTGCCCTGATGCTCTTTGAGCAGATTGTCTATGGCCTGCTTTTGGGCGTACTCATTGCCCTAGCTGTCCGCTGGCTGCTGCGCCAGACCAAGTGGAACGTGGACGGCTTTGACGCTGTGCTCATGGTGGGAGCCGCCCTTTTGGCTTATGCCGCGCCCGAAGCGCTGGGCGGCAATGGCTATCTGTCCGCCTATATTGTGGGCCTGATTCTGGGCAACAGCGGGGCCTACGGCAAGAAGAGCCTCTTCGCCTTTTTTGACGGCTTCACCGGGCTGATGCAGATGGGTATCTTTTTTTTGCTGGGTCTTCTGTCCTTTCCTTCGGCTCTGGTCGACTGGGTTTTGCCTGGATTGAGCGTGGCACTCTTTCTTACCTTTGCGGCGCGCCCTCTGGCCATGGCCCTGATCTTGACGCCACTGCGCTGCCCCTTGGTTCAGCAGATGGTTATTTCTTGGGCTGGATTGCGCGGCGCGGCTTCCATCGTGTTTGCGATTATGGCGCTCATGGCCGCGCAACTTGGTCAGGGACTGTTTGACATGGTCTTTGTGATCGTGCTCTTTTCCATTCTGGTGCAGGGTTCGCTGTTGCCCTGGATAGCGACCCGGCTGGACATGATCGATGCCAGCGGCAACGTTATGAAGACCTTTACCGACTACTCGGCAGAAGTGCCGGTTCAGTTCATCCAGATAACGATTCCAGACCAGATGCCCTGGACCGACCGGGCGCTGAAAGACGTGCATCTGCCGCCCGGGACCTTGGCTGTGCTGGTGCGGCGGGACGGCAAAAACATCATTCCCAACGGCAACACCGCCTTGCGGGCAGGCGACCAGGTAGTTTTGAGCGCTGCCACGCCGGAGCAGGTATCAGGAATCCGCCTAACAGAGGAGACGCTGGATGCGACCAGCGAGTGGTGCGGCAAGAGCCTAGCGGAACTGCCACATGAGAAGAACGCCCTGATCATCATGGTGCGCCGGGGCGAACGCACCCTGATTCCTGGCGGTGGCACGAGACTGCAGGCAGGCGATGTGCTGGTCTTCAACCGTCTGGCCTAATGCGCTCCTGGCTTGACGGCTTTGCCGCCTGATGCTTAAATGGGGGTGTTCTGGCGACCCTGTGCGCCGCTGGACAGGCGCACCTTTCCTTTTAACACGGAGCATTCTCAAAATGACAAGCACGGCAAAAACCTTTCTGCTGATGGCTGCCATGACAGCGCTGTTCATGTTTGTCGGCAGTGCGGCAGGCGGCAAGGGCGGTATGATTCTGGCGCTTCTCTTGGCAGTGGGCATGAACTTTTGCGCCTACTGGTTTTCAGACAGGCTGGCCCTGTCCATGAACGGCGCACAGGAGCTTTCTGAAACCGAAGCGCCAAACCTGCATACACTGGTGGCCCAGCTTGCGGCACAGGCTGGACTGCCCAAGCCTCAAGTGTATGTGGTGCAGAGCGCCACGCCCAACGCCTTTGCCACAGGTCGTGATCCGAATCATGCGGCAGTGGCGGTCACAAGCGCTCTCATGCAGACCCTGAACCGTGATGAACTGGCAGGCGTCTTGGCCCATGAACTCGCGCATATCAAAAACCGGGACATTCTTATCAGCTCGATTGCAGCGGTCATGGCAGGTGCAATTTCGCATCTGGCCACCATGGCCATGTTTTCCGGCAACCGTAGCGGAAACAGCATCCTCCTGACAGGCTT
>CAMNHX010000212.1 GCA_946539945.1 uncultured Desulfobulbus sp.
GCGAGGCTGAAGAACAGTACCGCCTTGACCGGCAACTGGCGCTTCAGGCATAGCCGTAGGTTTTGCGGCAGCGCAAAAGAAAAAACGCCGTGGCGAGCAAAGAGAGCAGTTCTGCAACAGGCCAGGCACACCACACGCCGTCCAGCCCCAAAAGCGCGGGCAAGAGCAGAATGGCCAGTCCGCCAAAGACAAACATGTGCAGCACCGCAATGAGCGCGGAAATGGCGCCGTTGTTCAGTGCCGTGAAAAAGGCAGAACCAAAGACCGTTGCCCAGGAAAAGAAAAAGGTGGGCGCAAAGAGCCTGATAGCCCTGGTGGTCAGTTCGCAGAGGGCCGCGTCGTAGCCGGTGAAGAGCCGCGCAAAAGGTCCGGCTGCCACAGCGCAGAACAGCCCTATCCCAAGCCCGGCAAGACTGTTCAGAACCAGGCTCTTCCGAAAGATGTTCTGGAGTTCAGTTCTCCGGTTCGCGCCAAAGTTGTAGCTGACCAAGGGACTGCTGCCAATGGCATAACCGCCGAAGATCGTGGCGAAAATGAAGGTGACGTACAGAAGGATGCCAAAGGCCGCAACCCCGGTTTCGCCGGCAAGCCGCAAAAGCTGCCAGTTGTAGAGCATCATCAGAAAGGAAAAGGCGATGTTGTTCAGAAACTCCGAAGCGCCGTTGCCGCCAGCCTTGAGCAGGTCGCGCAGGGAAAAACGGGGCCAGGTCAGGCGCAGGAGGCTCGTGTTCTTGCGGGCAAAGTAGAAGAGCGGCAAGCCCCCGCCCAAAAACTCGCTGATGGCTGTGGCCAAGGCTGCGCCCATCAGACCCCAGCCGCAGAGCGCCACAAAAACTGCGTCCAGAAGGATGTTGGCGCAACCTGCCGCCACTGTCACCAAAAGCCCCAGGCGTGGCTTTTCCGCTGTGGAGAAAAAGGTCTGGAAAAAAAACTGGAGCATGAAAAAGGGCAGGCTGACCAAGGAAATGCGGGCATACAGCACACTGCCAGCCAGCATTTCACCCTCTGCACCCAACAACACGGCAATGTCCTGGATAAAGACCTGCCCCAAAGACGCCAAGACCAGACCTACAAAAAAGGTCGCGCACACCAGAAGGGAAAAGGCGCGGCGGGCATCAGCCTTTCTGCCCTGACCCAGACGCTTGCCCACCAGGGCGGCCCCGCCTGTGCCCATCATGAAACCGAGAGAGGCCAGAATACCCAGAACAGGGAAGATCAGGGTAATGGCAGCCAAAGCGTTCTTGCCTGCAAAGTTGGAGACAAAGAAGCCATCCACCACGGTATAGAGCGAGGTGACGACCATCATGCTTATGGCAGGCAGGGTAAAGCGGATCAGGCGGCTGTAGGTGAAATGATCGGAAAGATGGATGTCCATAAAAAAAAGCGCACAGAGGCAATGGAGCGCGTTTTTGCGGAAAAACGCGGAACAGCGTTCAGCGGACAGGCTCTTCCGGCTCAAGTTCCACTGTAACCGCTTGCGCCTCTTCCTGTGCGGCATCCCGGCTTTCGTGGCTGGTGTTCAGCCAGAACGAGGACACGGCATCGCGAAATCCCGCCTTTTTCAGCTGCACGCTCACGTATTTCGGTTCGCCGTTCTGGCTCTCCCAAAAGACCACAAGAGGGGTGAAACCCAGAGAGGCGCTGTCATCGTTCAGATCAAGCACTTCCGCGCCTTCAGGTGAGGAGTGCAGCAGGGCAGCCCCGCAGTACCGCGCAGACGGGGCGCAACCCGCAGAGAGTCCTGCAAGGGCCAGCGCAAGCGCTGGCAACAACGCTTTCCGCAACCTGAACGCGCAACAGGACACAAAGGAAAACAGCATGAAGTCCTCCCCGATAAAACAGAGGCGCACCATGCGCCTCAAGCCCGGCAAAAAGTATCCATGCTTCCCGGAAGCGGCAAGACAATTTCTGTGGGCAGTCCGGGCATTTCCGGGTTTTCCTGTGCAGGCAGGCGTGGTATGTTGCCCGCCTTGCAGCTCTTTCCTTTTCTGTTTTCAGGACTATCCCATGAAACGCTTTTTTTCCCTGCTGATCCTGCCCTTCCGGCTCCTCTGGAGCTTTCTGAAAACCGGCTTCACCGTGCTGACCAATCTGGTCTTTCTGGTGGCCCTGTGCCTCTTCCTCTTTGGCCTGTTCTACACGCCAGAGATCACCATTCCCAACGGTTGCGCCCTGCTTCTCAACCCCAAGGGAGACCTGGTGGAAGAGCGCCCGGATGTCACGGACTTTTCCCGGCAGTTCAACCGCCTGCTCGGTATGCCGGTGGAAGAGGAAGTCTTCCTGCAGGACCTGGTGGATGCGGTCAACGCAGCAGCCACCGACAACCGCATCCGCTTGCTGGTCCTCGATCTGGACAGGATGGGTTCAGCCAGTATGGATCAGCTTGCCCTTGTGGCTGCTGCCCTGGACAGGGCCAAAAAGGCAGGCAAAAAGATCATTGCCGCAGGCGACAGCTTCAACCAGACCCAGTACTTTCTGGCCAGTCAGGCTGGCGAGATCTGGCTCAACCCTGTGGGCGCAGTTGACCTGCACGGACTGGCGATCCTGAACCTGTACTTCAAGGAGATGCTGGACAAGCTCGCGGTCAATATCCACGTCTTCCGCGTGGGCACGTACAAGAGCGCGGTTGAACCGCTGACCAGAAACAATATGTCGCCTGAAGACCGCGAGGCCAACCGAGTCTGGATGCAGCAGCTCTGGAACCTGTACACAGACAGCGTGGCTGCAGGCCGCAAGCTGAACGTCCAGACCCTGCGGACACAGGTGCAGAATCAGCAGCAGGCCCTGGCTGCTGCTGGCGGCGACCGGGCGCAGATGGCCCTCAACCTGAAGCTCGTGGATGCACTCAAGACCCGGCCCGAAATGCAGGCCGAACTGCGCAAGCTGGCTGGTCCGGGCGAGGACAAACAGGAGTTCAACTGCGTGACGCTTGGGCGTTACCTGAAAACCCTGACCCCCTCCTACAGTGAAAAGCCGGGCCAGCCCGGCCAGATCGGCGTGATTACAGCCCAGGGCACGATTGTGCCCGGCAAGGGCGGCATGGGCCAGATTGGCGCGGATTCGCTGGTCGCTCAGCTTGCCAAGGCTCGGAAAGACACGGACCTCAAGGCTGTGGTCCTGCGCATCAATTCGGGCGGCGGCGGCGCGGCAGCCTCGGAACTCATCCGTCAGGCTGTGCTGGACCTGCAAAAGTCCGGGAAAAAGGTGGTGGTGTCCATGGGTTCCCTGGCTGCTTCCGGTGGCTACTGGCTCTCGGCCAATGCGGATCACATTGTGGCTGCACCCAGTACGCTCACCGGGTCCATTGGCATCTTTGGCGCAGTCCCCACCTTTGAGTCCAGTCTGGCGCGGATGGGCGTGCGCGGCGATGGCTTGAGTGTGGGCGTCAAAGGTCTGCCTGCCAATGTGGTGACAGGCATATCGCCAGAGGACGAGGCAGCCATACAGTCCACAGTCAACTACGGCTACCGCCGCTTTGTGGGGATTGTGGCAGAAGGCCGCAAAAAACCTGCGGCAGAGGTGGAAAAGATCGCGGAAGGCCGGGTCTGGGATGGCGCGACTGCCCTCAAACTGGGACTGGTTGACAGTCTGGGCGGGCTGGACGAGGCTGTGGCCAAGGCAGCGGAACTGGCCAAGGTTCCCAAGGACAGTGCAGTCTGGTTCAACGCCGAACCGCGCTCCCTTTTGGAAGACCTGACCAGAAGCAATGTCAGCACCAGCCTGCGCAGTCGTCTTGCCGCTGTCCTGCGTCCTGAACCTCTGCCTGTACTGGATCGCGCCCTGAACGAGCTGCAGGCCCGCTACGGCTTTTTGCTGGAAAATCAGGACCCCGGTTACATCTATGCCCACAGTCTGACGCCAGAACCCGCGCAGCTGTTGCGTTAGGGAGAGTGGAGAGGGCTTCCGTTTTCATTTTTTTATGTCATGCTTCGCGCTCCAGGCCTGGCTCATCCCGACGTAGCCGCCCCCCTGAAACAGAGGACTATCACCTTGGCGAAGACAACAGAAAAGGGCAGGAAACAGCGCGCTTTCACCCAAGAGGAAGTGCTGCACTGGATCACCGTTCTGCAAAACTTACGCAAACCTGATCAAATCTATCCAAACGTGATCGGTT
>CAMNHX010000213.1 GCA_946539945.1 uncultured Desulfobulbus sp.
TTTCCGCAAACACGCCACTGCCCTTCTCCTTGAGCGCAAAGGCTTGCAGCCCCGCAACAAGCTCTTTTGGTGTAGTGCCCCAGGCTGTCAGGCGGTGGTCCAGGCGGTCGCGGTACAGGGCAGCGCTATAGGCCAGATCATAACAGGAAACCGCCCCGGTCTTGAGGCGGTCCGCATAGCGCCCGGCCAGTTCGCGCAGGGCCTCATCGCTTTGCGCGGACAGAATCAGGGGTGGTGTGGGCACAGAGGGCGACTGCCTACCGGGTGACTGCGGTGCTACAGCCTGCAGCAGCAGGTGGGCGTTGACCCCGCCAAAGCCAAAAGAGTTGAGTCCGGCAGCCAGGGGTCTGTCCTGCGACTGGGGCAGACGCAGGCCGTCTGCAGCGCAAACGAGCTTGCAGGCGGCAAAGTCAATCTGCGGGTTGGGCGTGTACGCAAGCGGCATGGGCGGCAGTTCACCCCTTTGCAGGCAGAGTACAGCCTTGACCAGTCCAGCCACACCAGAGGCTGGTTCCAGATGTCCTACATTGGCCTTGACCGAACTGATGGGCAGGGGCTGCACCCGTCCCTTGCCATAGACTGCGGCAATGGATTCTGCCTCCACCGGATCGCCCACAGGCGTGCCAGTGCCGTGCGCCTCGATAAAGTCCACCTCCTCCGCTGTCAGGCCGCTCTGGTTCAGGACATCCTGCATCAGTTCAGTCTGGGCGGCAGCGCTGGGAATGGTCAGACCGCTCTTGCGGTTGCCGTCCGCATTGACCCCGCTCGCCAGAATGAGCGCGTGGATGCGGTTGCCGTCTGCCAGCGCCTGGGACAGGGGCTTCAGCAGCACCAGCCCACCGCCCTCGGCCCGCACATAGCCGTCCGCAGCCGCGTCAAAGGGGCGGCACTGTCCCTTTGGCGACAGCATGGCTGCCTTGCTGAAACCAATAAAGGAGTAGGGGTGCATCAGAATGTTGACCCCGCCTGCCAGAGCCAGGGGAATTTCCCCGGCCCGGAGCGCCTGACAGGCCTGATGCAGGGCAACCAGAGAGGAGGAACAGGCTGTGTCCACAGACACAGAAGGCCCGTGCAGGTCAAAGCAGTAAGAAATCCGGTTGGCAGCCAGACTCAAGGTGTTGCCGGTCATGCTGTGGGCAGTCATGCTGGCCATATCCACCAGGGCCTGCTGGCCGTAGTCCACGCCGGAAATGCCCACGTACACGCCACACTTGCTCCCTGCCAGACTGGAAGGCCGGATGCCGCTGTCTTCCATGGCCTCGTAAGCGGTTTCCAGAAGCAGGCGCTGCTGCGGGTCCAGCCAGGTTGCCTCGCGGGGCGAGATGCCAAAAAAGGCCGCGTCAAAGCGGTCAATGTCAGACAGGACGCCAGCGGCAAAGCTCAAGCTCCGGCCCGGTTCGGACCGGTCCGGGTGCTGGAGTTCGGTCACGGGCCAGCGGTCTTCAGGGATCCGGGATATGGCGCAGCGACCTTGCGCCAGCAGATTCCAGAAACTGTCCGGATCGCAAGCGTCGCCGGGAAAACGAAAGGCCATGCCCACAATGGCAATGGCGTTCTCATGTGCTTGTACTGGCTTCATTGTGCTCTTTATAAAAAATTCTGACCAGAACCAGATGTGCGGGAGGGGGAAACTGCCTGAACAGGGGCATTTCGTACAGACAGCTTCAGCAGAGGGCCAATCCTACAGGATTGACCAGATGCCGGGAAGACAAAATCAGCGCGGCCTGTTCCACAAAGAGGGAATGCCGCACCTGCACGCAAACCACGTCCGCCTTGAGCGCCTCGGCAAGCGGAACCAGTTTCACCCTGCTTTTCTGCAGGGATGGGGGCAGGTCCGGCACGTGCGGCTCCACCGCCAGAACCTGACAGCCCAGCCGGGCGATCTGTTCGGTCAGGAGCAGTGCCGGACTTTCCCGGAGATCGTCAATGTCCGGCTTGAAGGCCAGACCCAGACAGGCCACGCTCATATCAGCCATGCGCTGGTCCGGGTTTTCCGCCAGTGCGTCTGCCAGCGCTTCCTTGACTTGATTCAACACAAAGAAGGGTTTGTGGTCGTTGACCTCACGGGCGGTTCGGATGAGCCTTGCCTCCTTTGGGACCTGGTCCACCAAAAACCAGGGGTCCACGGCAATGCAATGCCCGCCCACGCCGCAACCGGGCTGCAGGATACTGACCCTGGGATGGCGGTTGGCCAGGCGGATCAGCTCCCAGACGTCAATACGCAGGGCCTCGCAGAGTACGGACAGCTCGTTGGCAAAGGCAATGTTTACGTCCCGGAAGCTGTTTTCGGTCAGCTTGCACATTTCAGCGGTACGGGCGCTGGTCATGGCGATCTCGCCCTTGACAAAGAGGCGATAGACCTGGGACGCCCGTTCAGAAGCCGCAGCGCTCAAGCCCCCGATAATCCGATCATTGCTCACCAGTTCCTCAAGAATCTTGCCGGGCAAAACCCGTTCTGGGCAGTAGGCAAGCTGCACGTCCGCGTTATCGCCTGCAGTCCGGGGAAAACTCAAATCCGGGCGCGCCTTTGCCAGCCAGTCAGCCAAAAGTTCTGTGGCCCCAACCGGAGAGGTGGACTCCAGAATGATCAGGTTGCCGGGCCGCAACACTGGGACCAGGGATTCCGCAGCTTCCCGGATGTGGCGCAGATCCGGCTTGTGGCCTTCAGTGAAGGGGGTGGGCACGGCAAGGATGAACACGTCTGCCGCTTCTGGTGTGGACTGGGCGCAAAAACGCCCTTTGGCAAGTGCGTCCTGCAAGACCTCGGCAAGATGGGGTTCCATCAGATGCAGTTGCCCGGCGTTCACTGAATCCACCACCTGGGGCGACACATCCACGCCCCTGACCGTGACACCACTCTGCGCCAGCAAGAGCGCGGTGGGCAGACCAATGTAGCCCAACCCTACCACGCAAAGGACACTACCGAGCATAAGCACTCCTTTCCCACTGTTTCAGACCAGCCAAGATGCGAGCTGCGGCCTTGCCGTCACCGTAGGGGTTGCTCGCCTCAACCATGCTTTTGTATGCGGCTGCATCGTCCAAAAGGCTGTTGACCGCCTCTTCAATCCGTCTGCTGTCTGTACCCACCAGACGGGCCAGACCAGCATCAAGAATTTCTTCCCGCTCCGTGGCCTCGCGCATGACCAGAACCGGCTTGTCCACAGAGGGCGCTTCTTCCTGAATGCCGCCGGAATCGGTCAGCACTAGGGCACAGCGGCAGAGCAGATAGACAAAGGGCAGATAGGGCAGTGGATCCAGGAGGAAGACGTTGTCGGTCCCGGAGAGAATCCGCGTGACCGGTTCCTGCACGTGCGGGTTGAGGTGGACAGGATAGACCACCTGCACATCATCCCGACCGGCTATGCTGGCCAGGGCCTGACAGATCTTCTCAAAGCCTTCGCCAAAGTTTTCCCGCCGGTGTCCAGTGACCAGAACCAGTCTTTTTCGCTCATCCAGAAAGGGAAAGAGGGCAGCCAGCCTGGCCCGCAGCGCCTCGTCTGTTTCAATGCGCTGCCGGACCGTGAGCAAGGCATCAATAATGGTATTGCCTGTCACCAGAATCCGGTCTGGCGCAATGCCTTCGCGCACCAGATTGGCATGGGCTGTCTGTGTCGGGGCAAAGTGAAGATCAGCCAGAACCGAGATAAGGTGGCGGTTCAGCTCTTCTGGCCAGGGAGAATACTTGTTGCCCGTGCGCAGACCTGCCTCCACGTGACCCACGGCAATTTTGGCGTAGTAGGCGGCCAGCGCGGTTGCCACAGAGGTGGTGGTATCGCCGTGCACCAGAACCATATCCGGTCGCCACTGGGCAAAGACGCCCGGCATATCAGCCAGAACCCGGCCTGTGAAAACCCCCAGTTCCTGATCAGGGAGCATGAGGTTCAGATCAAAGTCCGGTTTGATACCAAAGACCTCCAGCGCCTGGTCCAGCATTTGACGATGCTGGCCAGTCACGCAGACCTTGGTTTCAAAAGTGCTGTCCTGGGCAAGCGCCTTGACAACCGGCGCCATCTTGATGGCTTCGGGGCGCGTACCAAACACGCTCAAGATTTTCATGCCGACATGCTTTCTCCTGTGGCAATGAGGCAAAAAAGGC
>CAMNHX010000214.1 GCA_946539945.1 uncultured Desulfobulbus sp.
CACCAAAGTGATTCAGGAGTCTTGTCTTGCTCCTGAACGCGGTAGGAATCCCCAGTCTTTAGGCGGGGGAGGATGTCACCTTATTCCCGCCACCAGGTGTCTGTCCAGTGCTGTGCGCCGTAGTACAGGGGCAGGGTTTCCGGGTGCTTCAGTCGGGCATCATAGGCTATCCGGTGACTGCCCAGATACCAGTTGGGCACTACATAGTAGCCATACCACAGCACCCTGTCCAGCGCCCGGCAGGCAGTGGTCAAGCGGTCCTGGGTATCGGCGTAGATGATCGCGTCCACCAGGGCATCAACCACCTTGCTCTTTATGCCTGCCAGGTTACGCGAACCCTTCTGGTCTGCGGCAGCGCTGGTCCAGTAGTCGCGTTGCTCATTGCCCGGTGACTGCGACTGCCAGAAACCGCCGACTGTCATGTCAAAGTCAAAGTTCCTGATGCGCTCGGTGTAGAGACTGGGATCAATGGTGCGGTAGTCCATCTGGATGCCCAGCTTTTTCAGGTTGTTGGCATAGGCAGCCATGACGCGCTCAAAGGCGTTGTCCGCCAGAAACACGTCAAAGCGGAAAGGCTGACCCTGTGCGTTTTTGAGTACACCGTCCTGCACACGCCAGCCTGCCGCTTCCAGCAAGGCCCGCGCCTTGAGGAGATTGTCGCGCAGACTGCCAGGCGGCGCGGTTGTGGGTGGAGCAAGCGGGGTGGTGAAGACCTCTTCTGGCAGGTCCTTGCGCCAGGGTTCCAAAAGCTCAAGCTCTTCCGGGCTGGGCAGACCGCTTGCCGCGTAGATGGAGTTGGAAAAGTAGGAGTTGTTGCGGGTATAGCCCCCGTAAAAGAGGCTGGCATTGGTCCATTCAAAGTCCAGCGCCAGCCCCAGGGCCTGCCGCACGCGTCGATCCTGGAAGAGCGGACGCCGGGTGTTGAAGATAAAACCCTGCAAGCCCGCGTTGTTGTGGTGCTGCAGGGTCTTTTTCACCAGTTCGCCGTTGTCAAAGCGGCGTCCCTTCATGTCGCGATTCCACTGCTTGGCGATGTGGACAAAGAGAAAGTCAAACTCACCAGCCTTGAAAGCCTCCAGACTGACCACCGGGTCCTTGTAGTACTTCACCGTGATGGTCTCAAAGTTGAACATGCCGCGCCGGGTCGGATGGTCCTTGGCCCAGTAGTTGGGGTTCTTTTTGTAGGTGATGAGCTTTCCGGGCTGCACTGCGGCAATGATATAAGGTCCGCTGCCCACAGGCGGGATCATGGCTTCTGCGCCTGTGGCGTCAAAGGGATGCTGGGTGTAAAAAGCCTTGTTCAGTACCGGAAGCTGACCAGCCACCACTGGCAGTTCCCGGTTGACCTTGGCAAAGCGGAAGCGGATGCGGCGCTCATCCAGAATCTCCGCGCCTTCGATATCGTGAAAGTACATCTGGTAAAAAGGGTGCGCTGCCTCGCTTTTCAGGGTGTCCAGAGAGAATTTGACATCCTCTGCGGTCACTGGTCTGCCGTCTGAAAAGGTGGCGCGACTGTCCAGGGTGAAGAGGATGGATTTCTTGTCTTCCGCGACTTCAATGTCTGCGGCGATCAGACCGTACTGGGCCAGAGGCTCGTCCAGACTGGACACGGTCAGGGTTTCAAAGACATAGTCGGCCACAGCAACCGGCGGCACGCCCTTCAGGGTAAAGGGGTTCATCTTGTCAAAGCTGCCGAGGTCGTGTAGGTTGAAGTTTCCGCCGGGTTTGGCCTGTTCTGAAACATAGTCAAAATGCGTGAAATCCGGTGGATATTTGAGTTTGCCGTCAATGCTGACGCCATGCGCAGCATGGAGCGGCAGAGGCAAAAGGAGCAGTGCAAGAAGCAGGAGTACAAAAGGCATGGAGTCCCTCCGGGGCTTGCTGAACAGAGAAAGGGTGGTCACTATACGCCGCTGCGGCTTTCCTGTACAGCCTTTCCTGCCTTCCCTGTCTCTGGTTTGCACAGTTGTCCGCAGGGTTCGCCCTGCTTTTTCTTTCCCTTTTTCAGGAGCTTGTCATCATGGGTCAAACCATTGCTGAAAAGATTTTTGCCGCCCATCTGCGCGACACCCCCAGCCCGGGCAACATGGTCCTGGATATTGACGTGATCCTGTGTCACGAAATCACCACGCCGATTGCCATCATGGATCTGGTGGCAAAGGGCAAGGACCGCGTCTGCGATGCCAAACGCATCAAGGCAGTAATTGACCATGTAACCCCGCCCAAGGACGCCAAGACCGCGATGCAGTCCAAGATCATGCGCGACTGGGCGCGGCGGCAGGGCATCAAGGATTTCTTTGACATTGGCCGCAACGGCGTTTGTCATGCGCTTTTCCCGGAGAAAGGCTTTATCCGGCCCGGCAATACGGTCATCATGGGCGATTCCCACACCTGCACCCACGGCGCTTTTGGCGCCTTTGCCGCAGGCGTGGGGACAACTGATCTGGAAGTCGGCATTCTGAAGGGCGTCTGCGCGTTCCGGGAACCGCGCTCCATGAAGGTGGTGGCCAAGGGGGCCTTGCAAAAGGGCGTGTATGCCAAGGACCTGATTCTGAACCTCATCAAGCGCCTGACCGTGAACGGCGCAACGGATCTGGTGATTGAGTTTACCGGCCCGGTCATTGACAGCCTGCCCATGGCCTCCAGAATGACCCTGTGCAATATGGCAGTGGAAGCTGGCGCCACTTCAGGCATCTGCCTGCCTGATCTGGAAACAGCCAGATACCTCTGGCCCTTTATCAAGGAGGACTATGCTTCGCCAGAGGCAGCGGCAGAGTCTTTCAGAAAGTGGCACTCTGACCCGGATGCCCGCTATGAGCAGGTTCTGGAACTGGACGTGAGCGCACTGGTTCCGCAAGTTACCTTTGACTACAAGCCTGACCGGGTGAAGGATGTGAGCGAAATGGCTGGCACACCGGTTGACCAGATATATATCGGGTCCTGCACCAATGGCCGTATTGAAGACCTGCGCGTGGCTGCTGCCATTGTCAAGGGCAAGAAGATCGCGGACACGGTGCGGGCCATTCTGGCTCCTGCCACACCGCAGGTCTATTCGCAGGCCCTGGACGAGGGTCTGATCAAAATTTTCATGGACAGCGGCTTTTGCGTCACCAACCCTACCTGTGGCGCCTGTCTGGGCATGAGCAACGGCATTCTGGCGGAGGGCGAGGTCTGCGCCTCCACTACCAACCGCAACTTCAGCGGTCGCATGGGCAAGGGCGGCATGGTCCACCTGATGAGTCCAGCCACAGCAGCAGCCACAGCCCTGGCTGGCAAGATCGCTGATCCGCGCCCCTGTCTCTGATTTCTGGAGGAAGCAATGCACACCCACAACTTTGGCGGCCCGGCTGCCTTTATTGACCGAAGCGACATCAACACCGACGAAATCATCCCGGCCCGCTACCTGACAGAGATCAGCAAGGAGGCCCTGGCCCCGCACCTGCTGGAAGACCTGCATCTGGAAGGCCAGAACTTTGACCCCAAAAGCCTGTCTGGCAAAAAGGTTTTGGTCACGCGCTCCAACTTTGGCTGCGGTTCCTCGCGGGAGCACGCGGTCTGGGTGCTGGAGGTTAATGACATCAGGCTGGTGGTGGCGGAAAACTTTGCCCGTATCTTCCGGCAAAATATGTTCAACTGCGGCATTCTTGCGGTGGAACTGCCCAAAGAAGAACTGGACCGGCTTTTTGCGCTTTCCCGGACTGGCGAGATTGACATCGCTGTGGACGTGGAGGGAGAAAGCCTGACCGCTCGCAGTGCCAACGGAGAAATTTTGAGCTGCGCCTTTCACCTCAACCCCTTTGACAAGCAGCTTGTCGCTGCCGGCGGCTGGCTGGCCTATGCGGATGCGAGGTACTGACAGCGTTGAGTCGTGTATAGTTTTTGTTTGTCGAAAATCGGGTAAAACTCGCGAGGGTCATAAAAACAGGTCTTCGCGAGTTTGAAAAAAAAAGAGTATTTGCCTGATTCTCTTGAGAACCTTGCAAAATAGCCGACAAGCTGAATTGCCGTTTCTGTAACTTGCCGGTTTTCCTCAACTTTACCTGCGCGGATGAGCGCGGATTTTGAATTTTTCAAGGTTCCC
>CAMNHX010000215.1 GCA_946539945.1 uncultured Desulfobulbus sp.
ACTGAAAGACTTTTACCGTGCTTCGCACTGAAAAGTCGCTTCGCTCAACATGACAGAAAAAGTGAAAACGGAAGCGCTCTAAAAGAGAGCGACACTGTCAAGTCGCACGGTTTTCCCCGAAAACCTCATCATTCTGGAGAGATTTGAGAGATTTGACGATTCATGAAAACAGTTGAAGCCCCGCACTGTTGTGCTGACTCTGCGGCAGCCGTGAACGAGAAAAATGCAGGATTTTTGAGTTCTGTTGCGCAAAATGGCATACGGTGCAGTTCTGTCTGGCTCCGCCTCTGCCAGAGGCAATTTTCGTCTGACAGCGCATCTCCGCGTTTTGACGCGATTTTCCTCAACTCCACCTGCAAGGTCAAAGTGGCGTTGGGCGCTGTTTTCCGCCTGTAATCGCGGACTTGCTGGAGAGAGTCCTGCCCCTGCCAGAGCTGCCAATTCCGGGACAAACAGTCCCCATCCGTTTTTGCCTGTCCGCCTGCCTTCGGCTATTTTATCCCTTCTGTCCCTTTCCATCCAGGGCCAGCTTGTCCGAATCACCAACCACCAGTGGACTTTGTATGCTCTGGAATGTTGTGCAAACCGCCTTGGCCGCAACCATACCCGCAAGCGAATATGAGTTGTGGATCAAACCTCTGGTCTGCCTTGGGGAAGCCGAAGGAATCCTGCTGCTGTCCGGGCCGGATCGCTATTTCTGTGCCTGGGTGGAGCAGCGCTATCTGGACCTGATTCGGCAGAAAATTCAGGAAGCGGGCGGCAAGGGGGTGGCGCGTGTTCAGGTGCAAACAGGAGGCGAGTTTCCTGGTCCTGTCGCCCAGAACCGGCAGCTGCGCCTGCCCGGAGCAGTTCCCTACGCCAACCGGCTGCGTTCCCTGCATCCGGCCTTCACCTTTGACCAGTTCACCGTGGGCGAGTCCAACCGTCTGGCCCAGTCAGCCTGCAAGGCAATGGCCCTGAACGACAACTCTTTTGGCCGCTGCCTCTTCCTGAACAGTGAAACCGGCTTGGGAAAGACCCATCTCACCCAGGCTGTGGTCCATCAGGTCTTGCGGAGCGCACCTGCAACCCGGCTCTGCTATCTTACGGCCCAGCAGTTCACCGCTGAAATGGTGCAGGGCCTGCGCAACCGCCAGATGGACCAGTTTGCCGAACGATACCGGGAAAGCTGCGAGATGCTGCTTTTGGAAGACGTCCACACCTTGAGCGGCAAAACCAAGACCCAGGAAGAACTGAACATCGTGCTGGACTCTCTTTTGAAAAGCGGACGCCGGGTGATTTTCACCTCTGCCCTGCCGCCAGACAAACTGGAAGGGCTGGACACTGACTTCAAAAGTCGCATGACCTCTGGACTTCTGGCCAGCATCAGAATGCCGGATTTTGAAACCCGGGTGCGGATCATCCGCAGCAAGATGGCAGCCCAAGGACTGATCGCCCACGACGGTCTGGCCGAATACATGGCCGAAGTGCTGACCACCGATGTCCGCCGCATGGAAAGCGCCATCGTGAACATCAAGGCCCGAACCCGTCTCCTGCAGGTGCAACCTGATTTGGCCATGGTGCGGGAGATCCTGGGCAACTTTGCCGGACTGCCGGACGAACCCGCGCAATCCCTGACCCTGGAGGCCATTTGCCGCCACATCTGCGCCCGCTTCCGTGTGCGGCCAGAAGACCTGCGCTCCACGTCCAGAAAGCGCGAGGTGGTCTTTCCCCGGCAGGTGGCCATCTACTTGAGCCGCAAATTTACCGCGCATTCCCTGATTGAAATCGGCGAACACTACAGGCGGGATCATTCCACAGTGCTGCACGCCATCAGGACCATCACCCAGAAGATGAGCCAGGATACGGCGGTCCGCGAACAGGTTGAGCTGCTGATCCACGACCTGCAACAGGGCAGGCCGGGGCCTTGAGCAGGGATTTTCCGTCCGCTGCTGGCCGCGCAGGCCCGGCAATGCTTGCACGGCACGACGGCAATGCTTATCATGGAGTCGTTTATCCCTTTTCCCTCATTTCACAGGAGAACAAATGGAACAGATGAACTGGCGGGCTGACACCCGCAAGGTGAACTTGAGCAAGGCTGAAGCGCAGGTAGCGGCTTCCTCTGTCTTTCTTGCCAAGGTCTTCAACTGGATGATGGTTGGCCTGGGTCTGACCGGCGCTGTTGCCTGGGTGACAGCCCACTCCGCGCTGGGCCGGATGATCGCAGCCACCCCACTGTACTGGGTTCTGGCCTTGGTGGAAATCGGGCTGGTCTGGTATCTGGCTGCCCGCATCGACAGGTTGCAGGCATCCACAGCCACGGGCATCTTTATGGGCTATTCCGCCCTGAACGGTCTCACGCTTTCCGTGATCTTCCTGATCTACTCCGGCGCATCCATTGCCACGACCTTTTTCATTACTGCGGGTATGTTCGGCGCTACAGCCATGTATGGCCTAGTGACCAAGCGCGATCTGACCAGTTTGGGTTCCTTCATGCTGATGGGTCTCATCGGTCTGATTCTGGCCTCCATCGTCAACATTTTCCTGCACAGTCCTGCCCTGCACTGGGCCATTTCCATCATCGGCGTGCTTGTCTTTGTGGGTCTCACCGCCTACGATACCCAGAAGATCAAGGAAATGGGCGAGCAGGGCATCATGGAACAGGGCGAGGAAGCCATCAGGAAGGGCGCGATTCTTGGCGCTCTGGAACTGTATCTGGATTTCATCAACCTCTTTCTCTATCTGCTGCGCTTCTTTGGCGGCAGCCGCGACTGAACGCGGCCTGCGCACTCCCCGGCAAGTTCCCCAAGCTGGACTTGCCGGGTTTTCTTTTCTTCTTGACGCTTATCAGTCGGCAGAATATCTTGCATCAATTTCGCTGTTGCTTGTCTGTATGGGCCGCTGGTCCCTTTGTGTGAGGAGCGCTGCTCCTTGATTCCATTTTTCAGGAGGATGCCGTCATGTCTGTTTATGTTTTTGGTCACAAAAGCCCGGACACCGATTCTGTTGCCGCTGCCATCGCCTTTGCCGCTCTGAACAAGGCCAAGGGCGAGGATTATGTTCCGGTTATGCAGGGCAAGCCGAATCCCGAAACCGAGATGGTGTTGAAGCACTTTGGTCTGCCCACACCCGAGGAAATGACCGACGCCACTGACAAGAAGCTGGCCCTGGTGGATCACAGCGATCTTGCCCAGGCCCCGGATAACCTGTCCAAGGGCGAACTGGTGGCCATTGTTGACCACCACAAGGTTGGCGACGTGACCACGAACTCCCCCATTCTGTACTGCGCCATGCCGGTTGGCTGCTCCTGCACCGTGCTGAAGTCCATGTACGATCAGGCTGGCGTGAAGCCGGAGGCCAAGGTTGCAGGCGTCATGCTGGCTGCCATTTTGAGCGATACCGTAAACTTCAAATCCCCGACCTGCACTGAAGCGGACAAGAAGGCTGTGGCCGAACTGAAGGCCATTGCAGGCGTGACCGACACGGATGCGCTCTTCATGGAAATGCTGAAGGCCAAGAGCGCGGTTGAAGGCGTTCCGGCCATGGACCTGCTGCATCGCGACTACAAGGACTTTGACATGAACGGCAAAAAGGTTGGCGTGGGTCAGCTTGAGCTTGCCACCTTGGATCAGGTCGCCAATATGCGCGATGCCCTGTATGACGCCATGAAGCAGCAGAAGGGCAGCGAGCGCCATTCCGTGCTGTTGATGCTCACCGACGTTGTCAAGGAAGGCACTGACCTGATGGTGCTTTCCGACGATCCGGCCCTGATTGAGAAGGCTTTCAATGCCAAGCTCTCCGGCAACTCCATGTGGATTGACGGCATGATGAGCCGCAAGAAGCAGACCATTCCGAACCTGCAGAAGGCTTTTGGCTGCTAATCAGGCTTTTGCCAGATGCGCAAGAGGCCGCCCGGCGTATGCTGGGCGGCCTCTTGCTTTTTTGTCGCAAGGTTGTTTTCTGTCTGGATGCGTTTTGGGGTATTCGCAGTTTCCTGTGGAACCTGCCCAGAGAAAAAGGATGCTGCCTTTGAGAGCATTTCCGTTTTTTATGTCATGCTGAACGAAGCGACTTTTCAGTGCGAAGCACGGTAAAAGTCT
>CAMNHX010000216.1 GCA_946539945.1 uncultured Desulfobulbus sp.
TGCCGGGCAGGGCCATGTACTGGCGCAGCCCCTCTTCATTATGGACAATGCGCATATCGCGCCCGCCCAGAACATAAGAGGGCCGCATCACCACTGGATAACCGATGCGGGCCACTACTGCCAGGGCCTCGTCCAGATTGTGGGCCGTGCCGTTGGCAGGCTGGCGCAGTCCCAGAAGCTGCAAGAACTGCTGGAAGCGCTCCCGGTCTTCGGCGCGGTCAATGGCGTCTGGTTTAGTCCCGATGATGGGCACGCCTTTTTTTGCCAGTGCGCCAGCGAGGTTCAGGGGCGTCTGGCCGCCGAACTGCACGATCACGCCGTCCGGCTTTTCCGTTTCAATAATGTTCAGGACATCTTCCAGGGTAAGCGGCTCAAAGTAGAGCTTGTCTGAAGTGTCGTAGTCTGTGGACACGGTTTCCGGGTTGGAGTTGACCATGATGGACTCCACACCCATCTCCTTGAGCGCAAAGGAGGCATGGACGCAGCAGTAGTCAAACTCAATGCCCTGACCAATACGGTTGGGACCACCGCCCAGAATCACGATCTTTTTGCGTTTTGAAGGCTGGGACTCGTCTTCGCTCTCATAGGTGGAGTACAGGTAGGGCGTATAGGAGGCGAACTCGGCGGCGCAGGTATCCACCAGCTTGTACACCGGCTCAATGCCCAGTTCCTTGCGCCGCTTGCGCACGTCGTCTTCTGCGGTCCCGGTCAGACGCGCCAGTTGCAGGTCAGAAAAGCCGTCCTGCTTGGCAGCGAAGAGCTGGTCCCGGGTCAAGGCGGCAAAGCCGCTTTCCGCAATGTGCTTGCCGCTCTCCACCAATTCCTGAAAGTTGTAGAGAAACCAGGGATCGATCTTGGTCAGCGCGTTGATGCGCTCAATGCTCATGCCCCGGCGCAGGGCCTCATAGATATAGCCCACGCGCCTGGAGTTGGGCTTGGCAAGACCAGCCTCCAGATCAGCCTCGTGCATCTCGCGTAGCCCGGTTTTGCCGTCAAAGCCAAAGCCCATGCGACCGGTCTCCAAAGAGCGCATCCCCTTCTGGAAGGCTTCCTTGAAGGTGCGGCCAATGGCCATGGTCTCGCCCACAGATTTCATCGCGGTTCCCAGAATATCTTCAGTTTCCGGGAACTTCTCAAAGGTCCAGCGCGGGATCTTCACCACGCAGTAGTCAATGGTTGGTTCAAAGGCAGCGTAGGTTTCCTGGGTGATGTCGTTTTTCAGCTCATCCAGACTGTAGCCTACTGCCAGCTTGGCTGCGATCTTCGCAATCGGGAAGCCGGTTGCCTTGGAAGCCAGGGCAGAGGAGCGCGAAACCCTGGGATTCATCTCAATAACCATCAGTTCGCCGTCTTCCGGGTTGATGGCAAACTGCACGTTGGATCCGCCTGTTTCCACGCCAATCTCCCGAATGATGGCAATGCCTGCATCCCGCATGGCCTGGTATTCGCGGTCGGTCAGGGTCTGGGCCGGGGCCACGGTGATGGAGTCGCCGGTGTGGATGCCCATGGGATCCACGTTTTCAATGGAGCAGATGATGACCACGTTGTCCTTGCGGTCGCGCATGACCTCAAGCTCCATCTCCTTCCAGCCTAACAGGGAGCGCTCCAGCATGATCTCATGGGTCATGGAGAGATCCAAACCGGCAATGGCCAGGTCCTTCAGTTCTGCGCGGTTGTAGGCCACACCGCCGCCTGTGCCGCCCAGGGTGAAACTGGGCCGCACGATCAGGGGAAAGCCGATGCGCTCGCCCGCGCTCATGGCCTCGTCCAGCTCGTGGACAATGGCGGATTCCGGGACCTTGAGACCGATCTTCTTCATGGCCTCGCGGAACTCCTCGCGGCCCTCTGCCTTGCGGATGACCTTGGCGTCTGCTGCCAACAGTTCCACTCCGTACTTGTCCAGAATGCCCATCTCCGCAACCTTGATGGCTGTGTTGAGACCGGTCTGACCGCCCAAGGTGGGCAGAATGGCGTCCGGTCTTTCGCGCTCAATCACTTTGGCCACAAATTCGGGCGTGATGGGTTCAACATAGGTGCGATCAGCCAGCCCTGGATCCGTCATGATGGTGGCTGGGTTGGAGTTGATAAGCACCACCTCGTAGCCTTCCTCTTTCAGGGCTTTCACGGCCTGTACACCGGAATAGTCAAACTCGCAGGCCTGGCTGATGATGATGGGGCCAGACCCGATGATGAGAATTTTGTGTATGTCTGTGCGTTTGGGCATTTTTGGGGTTCTCCAGGTTTATTGCTCTCTCAAGGCCCCCTCTGTGAGGGGACTGTCAGCGAAGCTGACTGGGGGAGTCGTGGCTTCAGCACTCCCTCCGGTCGCTTCGTAGCCACCTCTGTATTTTCCAGCAGGCTTCGGAATCAAGGTTTCCGTGCCCTTGAAAAAGCCAAAGAGGGGGCTTGAAGCGTAGCGCACTTCGCGACTAGCGATTCTCCATCATCCTGATGAATTCAGCGAAGAGATAGCGGGCATCGTGCGGACCAGCGGCAAACTCCGGGTGATATTGCACGGAAAAGAGCGGCAGTCTGCTATGCTTCAGCCCTTCAAGGCTGTTGTCATTCAGGTTGACGTGAGTCATCACCACGTCTGGCGGCAGACTGTCCTTGTCCACGCAAAAGCCGTGGTTCTGCGAGGTAATCTCCACCTTGTCCGTGGCCAGATTCTTCACCGGCTGGTTGCCGCCCCGATGGCCGAACTTCAGCTTGTAGGTGCGGCAGCCCAAGGCCAGGGCGATAATCTGGTGTCCCAGACAGATGCCAAAGAGCGGCAACTTGCCGATGAGTTTTTTCACCTCCTCCTGCACGCCGCGCACGCCTGCCGGATCGCCGGGACCGTTGGAGAGAAACACGCCGTCCGGCTGCAGGGCCAGGACCTCTTCCGCCTTGGTGTAGGCCGGAACTACCAGCACGCGGCACTGGTGCTTGGCCAGCATCCGCAGCTGGTTGCGCTTCACGCCAAAGTCATAGACCACCACCTTGAAGCGCCCCTGTTCCGGGAAATTCGCGCCGGGTTTCATGCCTTCCCCTGTCCAGGCGTAGGGAGACTTGCAGGTCACGCGCTCCACCATGTCCTGTCCGACCATGCCAGCCCAGTTGCGGGCCTTGGCGACCAGGGCTTCAGGGTTGGCGGTTTCAGTGGAGACCACGGCTTTCATCGCGCCTGCGGTACGGAGTTTCCGGGTCAGCATCCGGGTGTCAAAGCCTTCCACGCCCAGAATGCCGAATTTTTTCAGGAAATCCGCAAGCGTGCCAGTGCTGCGGAAGTTGCTGGGTCTGGGCTGGTACTGCCGCACCAGAAAGGCTTTGGGATGGGCAATATCGGATTCCATGTCCTGATCGTTCACGCCGTAGTTGCCGATGAGCGGATAGGTCATGGTGACGAGCTGACCGGTATAGGAGGGATCGCTCAAAACTTCCTGATACCCGGTCATGCTGGTGTTGAAGACCATCTCTCCCAGGGCTTCGCCTGGGCCGGTAAAGGAGCGGGCCGGAATGATGGTACTGTCTTCCAGGGCAATGAGTGCTTGCATGGTTTTTCCTTGTGGGTGAAATGCCGCAGAGGCGGCGGTTGATCGTGTCTAGTGGTTACAGGATAGAGTTTTCTCTTTGAAAGTTTTCTGTCCGTCACTCCAGCCATCCTGGCACTGTGCGGGTGAAGCAGTGTTTATGAGATGCTTTACTTCGTTCAGCATGACATGATTATGACGTGGGCTATAAGATGCTCCAGAGGTAACTTTGCAGCTCTCTTGTGTTGCTCTCTGTTTGTTGTCTGGGTAGTTGCAATGTTTCCTTCTTCCAGAAATTCCTGATTCAGGCTTTTTCCCAGGTACTGGTAAAGATGTCCAGCGCCCCTTGAACCATCAGGACGATACCCGCACACAGGAGCAGCCAGAAAACAAGGCGCAAAAGACTTCCAGCACCCAGCACCAAGCAGGAAAAGCGCTGTTGATACCTTCTCGAGGAGAGCGATGCCATACCCGCATCCGTTTCCGACGACTGGTCCAGCAGACTGCTTGCCCTTTCCTCCAAAACCATCACAAAAATTCCGCGACAAGGTCCATCTGCCGGGCGAG
>CAMNHX010000217.1 GCA_946539945.1 uncultured Desulfobulbus sp.
TGATAACATTCAAAAAATCTCTAAAACTACCGAGGAGGCAAGAGGCTTTCCGCGTGCCGGGGAGAGGGTGACTCTACTTGGAACTGTCAGAATCGTTATTTATCTTTGTCATCAAATTATTGTACTTTTATAAATATTCATTACACTATTGTAAATACATTTTTTAGTTCGAGTAAACACTCCCTAGTGGAATAGGGTATATTACAGAACTTTTGGAATTTATCTCTTCCGGAAGAGGTTGAGCGTGTATACACATTCCGGGTTGCTTCAACACCAGTCTGCAAACCCTTCCCCTTGCCGCAGAACACGCCTACGGCGCGGAGGAGAGTTTTTTCATCCCAAGGAGATCAAATCCGTGCTGTTCAATATCAAACAGGAAACACTGCCTCGAGAAGAACTGGAGGCGCTGCAACTGCGCCGTTTGCAAAACGTGTGCAACCGTGTTTATTCTACAGTCCCCTTTTACCGCAAGCGCTTTGACGCCTTGGGCATCACACCCGCTGCGATTCGCAGTCTGGACGACCTGCGGCTCCTGCCTTTCACGGAAAAGCAGGATCTGCGCGACAACTACCCCTATGGACTTTTTGCCGTGCCCCGTGACAACATCGTGCGTTTGCACGCTTCCAGCGGTACCACGGGCAAGGCTGTGGTGGTAGGCTATACGGCCCGGGATTTGGAAAACTGGGCAGAAATGGCGGCCCGCAGCATGTCAGCTGCTGGTGTAACCCGCCAAGACGTGGTCCATGTAGCCTACGGCTATGGTCTCTTTACCGGGGGACTGGGTGCGCACGGCGGAGCAGAGCGTATTGGTGCGACCGTGGTTCCGGCTTCTGGCGGAGCGACCAAGCGTCAAGCCTACCTGATGCGCGATTTTGAAGCCACAGTACTCTGCTGCACGCCTACTTACGCCCTGCACCTTTGGGAATCCGGCATGACGGAGGGCATCAACTTCCGTGATCTGCCCTTGCGGATCGGTTGCTTTGGCGCTGAACCCTGGACCGAGGCCATGCGCCAGGACATGGAAGAGAAAATGGGCATTGACGCCATGAACATCTATGGTCTTTCCGAAGTCATGGGGCCAGGAGTGGCCATGGAATGTGTGGAAGAAAAGAAAGGTCTGCACCTCTGGGAAGACCATTTCCTGCCGGAAATCGTGGACCCGGCTACAGGCAATCCTCTACCGCCAGGCGAGGAGGGCGAGCTGGTCATCACCACTTTGACCAAGGAAGGCATTCCGCTCATCCGCTACCGCACCCATGACCTGACCAGCCTTGACTACACGCCTTGCAAGTGCGGGCGTACCCATGTGCGCATCACCCGGCTTGCGGGCCGGACCGATGATATGCTCATCATCAGGGGTGTCAACGTGTTCCCGCAACAGATTGAGGCCATTCTTATGGAATGCCCGGATTTAACCCCGAATTATCAGATCATCGTGGACCGGGCCAACAATCTGGATACACTGGAAGTCTGCGTGGAGATGAACGACGAGCTGGTGGCTGACGAAATCCGCAAGTTACAGGAACTGGAAGGCGGACTGAAAAAGAGCTTCAAGGAGTTTCTCGGCGTGACCGCGAAGGTGCGCCTGATGCAGCCGCATTCCATTGAGCGCAGCGAGGGCAAGGCCAAGCGCATCATAGACCGGCGGCAGGATAAGTAGCTTCACTTCAAGCGTGACGCTTTGCGGTCAGATAGCGACAGGCAAACTCCACCTCTGTCTGCGGAGACCGGCTCAACTGCAAAAGCAGGCAAACGTCAAAAACAGCCCACAAAGACCCGTCCACCCTGATGCGGATGCAGACAGCCCCACGCCACATAACGCAGGAGTTTTACCTTCATGAGTGCGCAGAACCGTTTTGACGGGCATCTTGCCTGTCGTTTCGACCCGGCACAGCTGGAAAGAACGCCCGCTTTTGTGGTGGATGAGGGTCTTTTGGCGGACAATCTGGCCATTCTGGCCCGGGTAAAATCAGCGACTGGCTGCAAGATACTGCTGGCTCTCAAATGCTTTGCCATGTTCCGGGTCTTTCCGCTGCTGGCAGCCACGCTGGATGGTGTGTGTTGCAGTTCTCCGCACGAAGCCCGATTGGGCTGCGAGGAATTCAGGCGCGAGGTACACAGTTTTGCCGCTGCTTATTCAGCGGCAGACATTGAAGAACTGGCACTAACCAGCAATCATCTGATTTTCAACTCTTTTGCCCAAAAGGCGCGTTTCCAGCGCCATGCCGCAGAACTGGCAGCCCAGTACGGTCGCAAGCTGCACTTTGGTCTGCGCATCAATCCCGAACATTCCGAAAGCCCCACGCCTCTTTACGATCCGTGCGCTGCAGGATCCCGTTTGGGCATACGGCGGCGGGATTTTCAGGGTGAGGCGCTGGACGGCATAACCAGCCTGCACTGGCACAACCTCTGCGAGCAGAACGCGGACGCTCTGGACCGTACCGTGGCTGCTGTGGAGCAACATTTTGCGGACATTCTGCCCAGAATGCAGAGTGTCAACTTTGGCGGTGGGCATCACATTACTCGACCTGACTACGATCTTGACCGACTCATTGCCTGTATTGATCGTTTCCAGCAAAAGTGGGGGGTGCAGGTCTATCTGGAGCCGGGCGAGGCCGTGGCCCTGAACGCGGGCTATCTGGCGGCAAGCGTGCTGGATGTGCAACCAGCCGGACCAGGCGAACTCCCCAACGTGATTGTGGACGCTTCAGTGGCAGCGCATATGCCAGACGTACTGGAAATGCCCTACAGACCGCATATCGTTGGGAGCGGCCAGTCTGGAGAATTGGCTGCAACTTGCCGCATAGGCGGGCTTTCCTGTCTGGCTGGCGATGTGGCAGGCGAGTACAGTTTTCCCAGACTGCCGCAACCAGAGGAGCGCTTGGTGTTTACAGACATGGCGATTTACACCATGGTGAAGACCAACACCTTTAACGGTGTGCAACTGCCTGACATTGTGCTTTTTCACCCGGAAACAGGGCAGTTGGAACTGGTGCGGCGCTTTGACTACAGCGATTTTCACATGAGGCTTTCCTGATGCACTCTGACTTTCTGGCTTCTGAATGTGTACGGCGCGGTGAGGATGCGCGTTTTCACATCCTCCCTGTGCCACTTGAAGCCACTGTGTCCTACGGGAAGGGTACGGCTCAAGGGCCGGCGGCCATTCTGGAGGCTTCCCAGCAGCTCGAAGACTGGGACGGCCAGTCCTGTCCTCTGGATGAGGGCATTCACACACTGGCAGCCGTGGATTGCAGCGGCGGAGTGGAGTCCGCTCTGGACCGCATAGAGGCGGCAACCACCGGAATACTGGCAAAGGGAGGGCTGCCTGTGCTTTTGGGCGGCGAACATTCGGCAACTCTGGGTGCCTTGAGAGCCATAGTCCGGGCACAGGGTGAACCTGTCGGACTGATTCAGATTGACGCCCACGCCGACCTGCGGGACAGTTATAAGGGTACACCCTTCAGCCACGCCTGCGTCGCACGCCGGGCAGTGGATGAGTTATCCATGCCACTCTTTCAGTTCGGCTGTCGTGCCTTCTGCCGGGCCGAGGCAGAGTTCCGGCAGGCTCATCCGGCCATTCACTTTCTGGATGCTGCGGATTTTGCCGAAAAGGGTTTTCCACTTCAGCTACTGCCCCCTGATTTTCCGCGCAAGGTGTATGTCAGTTTTGACGTGGACGGGCTGGATCCCGCTGTCATTCGGGCCACAGGCACACCAGTTCCGGGCGGACCAGGCTGGCATGACTGTCTCCGCTTTGTGGAACAGGCCATCAAGGGACGCCAGGTTTTGGGACTTGACGTGATGGAACTGGCTCCACAGGCAGGGGATCAGGTCTCGGATTTTGCTGCCGCTCAACTGGTGTACAACCTGATGGGACTGGTGCAGCGGAACTGACCGGTCCGTCTCCCCAGTGTCTAGAGCATTTCCGCTTTGTCTTTTTACGACTTTCCAGCTTCGCTGGAAAGCGCGAAGCGCTGCAGGCTTTCCAGTACGCCAGCACGGTGAAAGCAGTCATGGAGAATACCGGGAAGGCGGCAGGAGATGGACTTTTACCGTGCTTCGTACTGAAAAG
>CAMNHX010000218.1 GCA_946539945.1 uncultured Desulfobulbus sp.
AGGAGTTAGGAGTTAGGAGTTAGGAGTTAGGAGTTAGGAGTTAGGAGTTAGGAGTAGTGTACTACTATACCACAGATGTTGCAATAAAAAATTTGATTTATGCAATACATTATTTCTGACACTTCAATTTTCGTTTGATTGATGCAGTGAGATACTGAAAAAGTCCAGAAAACACAGGGGAGAAACAGCGGAAAATACCGGGATTTCCAAGCTGGCCAAATCGCGTCTCCAGATAATAATCTCTTGTTTTTTATTGGAAATCAGAACACCCACATCCTATGAGACAGCAGTGGCGCTCAAGCCAAGGAGAAAGCGGTATCCGCTGTTCTGGAGGCTGTATGCGAATCCGGCGACTCTCAAAAACAAGAGGAGAGTCTGTTAAAAGAATTCACAGTTGTTAACAGAATTAATAGTTGGGTGAATGCCGTCTGGCTTGAACGAGGCGAGCTGGGACAGCAGAGCGGTGAAAGACACACCGCTGGCTAATAGGTTGTGGATGTCTCACCTTTTCAGAAAAAACAACAAGTTCTTCTCTGGGGACAAGATTGGGCCAGCTTGGAAATCCTGTTGTGCGCTTGGTCTCAAGCACTCCCCACTCTCCTGGATGCACGCGCTGTCCGGCTGGACACAAAGGACAGTCTTCACTCTCCGTCCTTCTGCCGCAGTTCCCAAACCCGGTGAATGCGCGGGTTACGGCTAAAGTCTGGCGGAATGGTGGCCGCGCTGATTTCCCAGGCGGCAAAGTCCCGCTGGATGGTGGCATCCAGCTCAAACTTGCGGAAATTGGTGGAAAACAGGACCAGCCCACCCGGATTCAGGCGCTGCATCACCAGGTTGAGCAGGCGTTTATGGTCGCGCTGGATGGCAAAGCTTTCCCGGCGTTCCGATTCCTGTCTCTCCCGACTCTCCTGCCGGGCTTTTCCCACACGCTCAAAACGTCCCGTCCCGCGCCGCTCTCCACTGACCCTGTCTCCCTTGCCGCCCTGCCAATCCTTGCTCTTGCCGCCCTTGCCGTCGCCTGTCTTGCCTGCAAGTTCCGGGACCTTGCTCTTGCTGTTGGAAAAGGTGGGCGGATCCACAAAGATCAGATCGTACCGCTCCCTGATCGACTCCAGCCACTGCAGGCAGTCTGCCTGAATGCACTGGTGCAGAGGCCCGCCAAAGCCGTTCAGGGACAGGTTGGCCGCAGCTCGCGCCAGATAGGCAGCAGAAGCGTCCACTGTGGTGGTGGCTGTGGCTCGCCCCAGCGCGGCAAAGACCGTGGCTGCGCCCGTGTAGCCAAAGAGATTCAGAAAGGTCTTGCCCTCTGCCAGTTCCTGGATGCGGCGGCGCAAGGGACGGTGATCCAGAAAGAGTCCTGTATCCAGATAGTCGCTGAAGTTGACCAGAAAACGCCCCTCTCCCTCCCGCACCTCGTAGAGGCGACCTGGCTTGTCATGCTGCTTCTGGTACTGGTTCGCGCCTTTCTGGCGCTTGCGGGTCTTGATGAACACCCGGTCGCGCCCCATACCCAGCACCTCCCGGAGCACGGCCAGGGCCAACTGACGCCGCGCCACGACCTTTTCCTCGTCAAGACTGGCTGGTGCGCTGTACTCCTGCACCTGCACCCATTCCTCATAGCAGTCCACGGCAAAGTTGAACTCCGGGATGTCTGCGTCGTAGAGCCTGAAGCAATGAACCTGCTCGCGCTCCAGCCAGCCAGCCAGCGCTGAAAAATTCTTGCACAGCCGGTTGGCAAAATCCTCTCCTGCCGCGCCAGCCTCCAGCGCTTTGGGCTGCCAGATCGCGCAGGCACTGCTTGCCTGGGGTAGGGCTGGACGGCTCTCATGCCCCACCAGCAGGCGGCACTTGAGCGGCCCGTTAAAAAGCTGATGCTCCTTTTCCCAGACCACTGCGGGCACATCGGCAAACTCCGGGTTGGCTGTGAAAAAGGCCAGACGCCAGCCCGGAAACTGCTCGCGATAGCAGCGCCCCAAAGCGCGATACAGCCAACGCGCTGCCTCCCTGTCCGAGAGGCGCTCACCGTAGGGCGGATTGGTAAGGAGGCAGCCAGTGCGCCCCGGACTGTGCAGATGAGCCAATTCCCGTTGGTGGATGGCAATCAGACCCCGCAGACCAGCGGCAATCACATTCTTTTTGGCTGCGGCCACGGCCCGGGGATCAGCGTCGTAGCCGATGAACATTGGCAGTTTTCTGTCGTCCGCATCTTCCCGGTTCAGGGCCTCGGAGACCAGACGCTCCCAGAGTGCAGGATCGTGCCGGTTCCAGCCCATAAAGCCAAAACGTTTGCGGGTCAGGCCCGGTGCGCTGCCGGTCAGCATCAGGGCTGCCTCAATGAGCAGTGTCCCACTGCCGCACATAGGGTCCAGCAAAATGGGTTCCTCGTCCACCTGGTCCAGCCAGCCGGAGAGCCGTACCAGCGCGGCAGCCAAGGTTTCCTTCAGCGGGGCAGGTCCATTCTCCACCCTGTAGCCCCGGCGGTGCAGGCTGTCGCCAGACAGATCCAGGGAAAGCCGTGCCCCGGTCCCCTGAATGTGCAGGTGCAAGCGTATGTCCGGGTTGAGACTGTCCACACTGGGGCGTTTGCCAAAGCGCCGCCGGAACTGGTCCACAATCGCGTCCTTCACGCGCAGGGCCGCAAACTGCGAATGCTCTATGGCCGAATTGATCAGCGTGCAGGACACGGCAAAGGTCTTGCCAAGGTGCAGATGCTCATCCCAGAGTACTTCGCCTGCGTGTTCGTAGAGCGCGTCGGTGTTAGCCGCGTCAAAGCGGGCCAGTTCCAGCAGGATGCGCGAGGCAAAGCGTGACCAGAGGCAGGCGCGGTAGCCGCTCTCCAGACTGGCGGCTGTCCAGGAAATGGCACTGGGCTTGACAGTGGCGTTTTCCGCACCGCACTGGACCAGTTCTTCGGCGACCAGTTCCTCCAGACCAGAGGCGCAGGTGGCGGTAAAGGTATAGGAACGACTCTTGCGTGTGCGAGTGTTTAGCATGGCAGTACAGGCAGGAATGGAAAAAAGAAGGGAACAGTTCGGGAGCTGTGGGAACAGATTTTTTTGGGAGTTGATATTTCAGGGAAAATCAAACCCCATGAGTGGGAGAAATTACCGTGGCAATGGGTGCTTGAACAGCATTCGCTTGGCTCAATCATGCTCGGCGTTTCAGTAAAGATTATGAAATCATTACCTGTTCAGAAGCCGCTATGGTCACACTTTCATATCTCCATACCTTACTTGAACGAATACAAACTACAATCCTCCATTTTCTCCAGGGAACACATGGCAATTCGTACCCAATTGTGAATACATCCTCTGACTCCAAAAATGATGCAGCTATACGCCCGGAGAAGGGTACAGCGACACCTGTTTTTGGGAACCTTGAAAAATTCAAAATCGGCGCTCATCCGCGCAGGTAAAATTGAGGAAAATCGGTAAGTTACAAAAAAGGCAATTCAGCTTATCGGCTATTTTGCAAGGTTCCCTTTTATCGTATTGCCGGAGGAATAACCAGCCCATCTGAAACAGGTCATTCAGGGTTTTTGCCTCTCGAGCTGCTCCCTGGATTTGGCATAACCCTGTTCAGCAGCCTGTTGCAGCCAGAAGGTCGCCTGTTCTTTATCCTGCGCAACCCCGCGCCCCTGAACGTACAGCATCCCCAGATTGTGTTGTGCCCTGACATCGCCCTGCTCCGCCGCCTTCTGATACCAGACTGCGGCCTGCTCCTCATCCCGCCCTACCCCGCGACCATTTTCATACATCCAGCCCAGATTGTATTGGGCAGGGACCAGGCAATGCTCTGCCGCCTTCTGAAACCAGAGTACAGCCTGCTTGTCATTTCGGCCCACGTAATAGCCTTCGGCATAGGCCATGCCAAGCTGATACTGGGCAGGGGCATTGCCCTGTGCCGCTGCCTTTTGCACCCAGGCAAAGGCTTGTCCGCCATCTTGGGAAACACACTGTCCTTTGGCGTACATCACGCCAAGCTGGTACTGCGCTCCAGCATGCCCCTGCGTCGCCGCCTTCTGCATCCAGAAAAAGGCCTGACGGTTATTCTGGACAAGA
>CAMNHX010000219.1 GCA_946539945.1 uncultured Desulfobulbus sp.
TGTGTAGTGGAGTGTATAGGGAAAGGGGCGGACAAGTCCAGCCCGGCAAGCTTGCCGGGGTTTGCACGGTGTTCATGAATACCCTCAAGTCTCCGTAAATTTCTCCAAACTAGAGCGCTTTCACTTTGATTTTTTATTCGTTAGAGCAATTCCGTTTTGTCTTCTTACTCCACTCCTTGCACAGCTTCGCTGGAAAGGCGGTAGGAGATGGACTTTTACCGTGTACGGTAAAAGTCTAAAAAGTGAAAACGGAACCACTCTAAATGAGACCTTGAAAGAAATTCGGAAAAACATGGAAAAGTAGAGAAAAACACCAAGAAAAACAAATTACATTGAACACAAAAATTTCAGGTCTTCAGAAGTGAAGATATATGTATTCTTTTCACCTCTATATTCTCCTGATGAATACCTGATTTTTTTTGCCTCAAAAATCCGTTTGAACTCTGCAATGGTGTGCATCTCTCCAGGACGATTGGAATCATCAAGAAAGATGACAAAGGAATCTGCCAATGCTCCTGGGATTATTTTGAGTACATCAACCCGTGAATATATTTTTGCCATATACCCGAAGGGGCCGTCAATGGAGATAAAGTCGAATTTTTTGTCTTTGAACGCCTTTTGAAAACCAGAATAGGCGATCACTTCCCGGTCTTCCTTGTAAACCGCACGCTTTCGCAAGGGCAGATGTATAATTTTTGAAGAAGGAGAAAGTTCATATTGCGTCTGGAAAAATGAAATCCAGCTCTTGTCATGCTCAACCACAGTATGCCTGACATTCTTATGGGAACTGGCATATCTACTGATCATTTTCGTTGTTTGACCAAGACCCAGTTCCAGAATGTTTTTGGGCTGGAAGGTGTCCAGCGATCGGTACAAGGCATAGAGAAAGGCATAACCTACCGCCCATCTTCCCGGAGAAAAACTTTCCTGGTTCAGCCAGGATGAGTTTGAAATTGTGCTGTTGAAGGTCTCGGCATAGAGAATCTCCTGACACAACTGCTGCGCTCTTGAACGTGAGATTCTTTCTGTCAGCCGTTTGAGATCGTCAACCTGATGATTGAGTTGGGAAACCTGACTGGACAGGGTTTTCAGCATTCTTGTGCAGGAAAGAGGCAATGGTTTTCTCGGCATGATATGTACTCCAGAAAAAAGATGCGTTGTACTCTTCTGTCGGTCAGACGGTTCAGCTTCAATGGTTGACCGGCATCCAGATGCGGGCCTGCGCACCGCCTGCTGCGCTGTTGCTCAAGGCCAGAGTGCCGCCGTGATCCTGAATGATCCGCTGCACCAGAGAAAGCCCCAGACCAGTGCCCATGGTCTTGGTCGTGAAAAAGGGGTCAGTCACGTTTTTGAGGATAGAGGCGCTGATGCCACGACCAGTATCCTGAATGCTCACAACCAGTCCGCCATCTTCTGAACGGATGTGCAGGGTCAATGTGCCGCCTTCAGGCATGGCGTCAATGGCGTTGGCGATCAGATGGACCAGAACCTGCTGGATCAGCTTGGGATCTGCCTCCACCAGCGGCGTATCCTCCTTGCAGTCGTAGCACACGGCAATGCCCTGCTGCGTCATGTCCTGCTGATAGAGCCGCACGGCGTTCTGCGCCAGCTCGGACAGGGAAACCGTCTCATACACCGGCTGGATGCTCTCGCTGTAGTGGGCAAGGTTGGCCAGAATCTTTTCCACCTTTTCCACCTCGCTCACCATCATGCGCAAAAACTTCCGCGTGTCAGGATCGGTGAGCTTGCGGGCCAGCATCCGGGCTGTGCCGCCAATGGCTGTCATGGGATTGCGCAGGTTGTGGGCCAGTTGCGCGGTCATGTGGCCGACTGCGGAATAGCGTCCTGCTGTAACCAGCATTTCCTTGTTCTTGTGCAGCTCCCGCGTGATCTGCTCCAGTTCCCGCACCTGTCGCTGTACCGCCTGATAGAGGTAGCCGTGTTCAATGGCCAGACTGGCCTGGCTCAAGAAACTCTCCAGCGCGTGCAGTTTTTCCGGCTCAAAGTCCCGACGCGAGATGAAATAGTCCACAACCACCACACCCAGATTGCGCTCCGGCGAGTACAGCGGGGCCACTGCAAAGCAGTCCTCTTGCAAGACCTCCAGCAGTTCAGGCGGCACGGGATATTCGGCCTTGCCCTGCTGCACGAGCAGCATCCGCCTTTGGGACAGCGCTGCTGCTGCCAGATTGTTGTTCGCCTCTGCGTTCAGGCTGATCCTTCTGACCAGGCGGGTGATGGGCGTCTCTTTGGGCGGTGCGGTACGGAGTCGTTGCAGCAGGTCATCCAGGGTCAGGTGTTCGGTCTGCATTCGCTGCCAGATGGCCACGCCCTCTTCCTGGTTGATCGGGCCAATGGCCCAGCGGCCCGTAAGCCGCGTGCTGTCGTCATTCAGGAGCAGCATGAAGGCGCGGTTGAAGCCCAGTCCTTCCAGCGCGGTAATGCCGGTCAGAATGGCCTGGGCCAGTAGTTCCAGATCAGTAATGCGCAGGTAGGCCCCGTTCATCTTGATGGACAGATTATGGGTACGCTCAATGCGCTGGCGCACACGTTCCAGTTGCTGCTGATACTGGCGGTTGCGCAGGGTCAGACGCCGTTTCTCCAGAATGCGGCGCAGGGTATTGAACAGATTGTCAAAGCGGACCGGCTTGGTCAGATAGTCGTCTGCTCCCCGGCGCAGACAGTCCAGCGCGGTTTCCAGACTGGCAGCTGCGGTCAGCATGACGACTGCGGTATCCGGGTTTTGCGCCTTCACTTCCGGCAGCAGGGCTGCGCCATCAGCGTCGGGCAGGCCAATGTCCAGAAGCGTCAGGGCAACCTTGCCGCTGGCCAGCAGCTGCCGCAGTTCTGCCGCTGAAGCAACGCCCACAGCGGGCAGATCACGCTTTTGTAAAAAGTGGACAAGCAGATTGGTAATGTCGGGAAGATCATCAACCACGGCGATAACTTCGCCATCTGCCAACAGGTCTTGATCAGACAGGGGTAAAGGGGGAGGCGTGTCAGGTTCAGTCATTGTGAAACGGTCTTTGGAACCAGAAGCGTCTGGTTGGGTTGTGCAGCCTGTTGCAAGGAGTTATCGCAGAAGAACGGTTCCGGTCTGCGCGGGTCTTGCGGGCGGCACGCAGGCAGATAGCGGCAAAACCTGCGCGGTCTGGCAACATACAGGATAGGGCGACACATTCAAGCAAAAAAAGTCTTTACCGGGCTGCGGGGAAAGCCCCGGCGCTTCAGGGCGGGGATGGATAGCGCAAACCCACTTGCCTTTTTCCCGGCCTTCGCCTACAGAGAGAAAAATCCTCTGCACAAAACAAGGAAAGCAGACTCCTCTTGTCTGCCGTGAAACGACTGCAAGCATGGAAATATGAACTGCGACCCAATAGTCTCCAAACGCGACTCATGCGCCGCTTTGCCGGGTGGTCTTCAACAAGGCGCTGGCCCTGCAAGAGCAACACCGGAAGAACAAGGAAAAAATGCCGCGCTATGCGGCTCTGTGCAAGCTGCTCACCGCATGGCGTCATGCCCCAGAAACGCTTTGGCTGGCAGAAGCGCCAGCTCAAGCTTTGCAACAGGCGCTCAAGGATTTGGATCGGGCTTGGACAAACTGCTTTCTCGCCCCACTCTCCAGCTTCAAGCAGCATGAAAACGCCTTGCGCAAGGCGCAACAGCGCTTGAGCCGCAAGGTAAAGTTCAGCAAGAACTGGCAGAAAGCCAAAGCCAGAGTGCAACGCCTTCATGCCCGAATAGCCTGTGTTCGCCGTGATTTCCTGCACAAGGCCACAAGCCTCATCAGCAAAAACCACGCTTGGGTGTTTGTGGAAGACCTGCAGGTGAAGAATATGTCCCGTTCAGCCAAAGGGACGAAGGCGGAACCTGGGAAGCGAGTGAAGGCGAAGGCGGGCTTGAACCGTGCGATTCTGGATCAGGGTTGGTATGAGTTTCGTCGTCAGTTGGCGTACAAGCTGGACTGGCTGGGCGGCAAATTGTTTGCGGTTGCGCCGCAGTACAGCAGTCAGACTTGCCCGGAATGCGGGCATATCGCCAAGGAAAA
>CAMNHX010000220.1 GCA_946539945.1 uncultured Desulfobulbus sp.
AATCAGGAGATTGGAAGAAAATGGATCACGTATATCAGGATATTGTTCAGCTCGTCGAAGACCCTAAAGCCAATTCAGAAGACTTTGCCCATGTGCCACTGCCAGAAACCATGCCTGCGCTCACGCTGCACAAGGATGAGCAGGATATGTTCAATGGCCTGGCCTTTCATGCCAAGGATCCGCGTCGCTCGCTCCACTTCGAGGAAGTGCCCTTGCCCCAGCCAGACACAGGGGAAGTGCTGGTGGCGATCATGGCCTCTGCCGTCAATTTCAACAACGTCTGGTCCTCAGTTTTCGAACCAGCTTCAGGGTTCAACTATATCAGTCATTTCGCAAAGATACGGCCTGAAAACAGGAAGCACGACCAGGATTTCCACATTATCGGCGGAGACGCTGCCGGGGTTGTCCTGCGTACCCACTCTTCTGTGCACAACTGGAAACCCGGGGACCGGGTAACGCTGTATGGCGGTGTCAATGAGGTCTCGGAAGCTGCGGTGTTCAACGATGGCGTGCACGATCCGCAGGGGCGGGCCTGGGGCTTTGAGACCAACTATGGGGCCTTTGCCGGTTTTGCCGTGGTGCGGGAACAACAGTTACTCCCCAAGGCCGAACACCTGTCCTGGGAGGAAAGCGCCTCCATGAATCTGGTGAATTCGACAGCCTACCGCATGTTGGTGTCCCGTAACGGCGCCTGCATGAAGCAAGGCGACAATATCCTCATTTGGGGTGCAGCCGGCGGTTTGGGCAGCGCTGCCATTCAGATGGTCCTCAACGGCGGGGGCATTCCTATCGGGGTGGTGTCTTCTGAAGCAAAGGCTGATGTAGTCAGAAGGCTTGGCTGTGAACGGGTCATTGTTGTGCAGCACCAGGCTGGGCAGGAGCCTTTTCTGGATGAGCAGGGCAGGACAAAGGAGCGCCAGATCCTGCGGCTGAAGGCCCAGATACGCGGTCTGACCGGCGGTGAGGATTGTGACATTGTTTTTGAACACACAGGCAGGTCAACCTTTGCCGCAAGTGTCGCCATTGCGAAAACAGGCGGCAAGGTTGTCACCTGCGGGTCCACGTCCGGCTACAACCATGTTTTCGATAACCGCTATCTCTGGCAAACGGTGAAGTCCATCGTTGGCTCGCACGGGGCCAACTATTATGAAGCCTGGCAGGCAGCGCGCCTGGTCTGCAAGGGAATGCTGTCCCCTGTGCTCTCCGAGGTCTATCCGCTTTCACAGGCTGCTGATGCCGTGTACAGGATGCATTCGGGCAAGCAGGTCGGCAAGATCGGCGTCCTGAACCTTGCCCCAAAGGAAGGCATGGGGATTCGCGACCGGGAACTGCGGGAACGGGTTGGGGAAAAGCGCATCAATGTCCTCAGGCTGAACCCGGACGGCGCACAGCATGTTGCCTCATAAGGCTGGCAAGAAGACGCTGTTCCATACCCTTGTCAGACTGGCCTGCTCCCCGAACCGCTTGTTCCGCCTTTGCCTCCTCCTGATCGTGCTGGCAGTGGGTCTGGCTCTCTGTCCCCGCAGTGCGTGGGCTGGAGCCTCTGAACAGGAGGGCGGTCCTCGCTCCTGGCTGGCAGACCATCTGCAGGTTTCAGGCTGGTTGGAAACCATGCAGGGAATAGGGACCTATTCGCCCAATCATCTTCTGGCCTCGCGGGTTCTGGGGCGGCTGGAAACCGCGCTGGACTGGAAGCAATGGCACGGCTTTTTCTCCCTGGAAGCGGAAAAGAACTGGGTCCTGGAGGATGATGCCCGGTTCTTTGCCCGCGAGATGTGGCTGGAGTACAGCGCAGACTCCTGGTCCTTGCGCGCTGGTCGGCAAATTATTTTTTGGGGCAAGGCTGACAGTCTTCGGGTGACGGACAACGTTAGCCCAGCGGACTATTCGGATTTCACAAACCGGCTGCGGGAGGAGTTGCGCATTCCGGTCAGTGCTGCCCTGTTGCGCATCTCCGGGGACTCTGTTTTCGCTGACTTCATCTGGATTCCCAAGTTCAGGGCAGCGAGCTTTCCAGCAGCCACAGACCCCTGGGGGCCTCTGTTTTCCGTGGGCAACAACCCCTTGTTGCGGATTGGTGAGACAGAGGAACCGGCAACAACCCTGGAGAACAGCGAACTGGGACTGCGGGTTTCAGGGAATTTCTCCGGTTTTGATGTGGCAGCCTCTGTCCTCTACACCTGGGACGACAACCCTGTGTATGAAAGCAAACTGGTGTTGACAGAGCAGGGGGCCTGGGCAGAGGTGAGTCCCCGGCACAGGCGCATGACCGTGTTTGGTCTGGATCTGTCCTTCCCCTGGGAAGACTTTGTGTTTCGGGCAGAGGGCGCCTTCTTTCCTGACAAGCACTTCACGTCTACAAGCCTGGGTTCGGCGAGCAAGAAGAAGGATATGCTCAAATGGGTTCTTGGGGTGGACTGGTCGCCTGGAAACGACTGGATGGTAACAGCGCAGATCTATGACGAATATGTCCTGCAACACGAGGCTGACTTGAGTTCGAATGCGCACCGCCACATTGCCACTCTCAACATTTCAAAGAAGTTTCTCAACCAGACCCTGACCCTCTCTGAAATGGCCTACCTCATGCCGGATGACGATGTGCTGCTCAACCGCGTTCAGGCCGAGTATTCCGTCATGGATGGTCTGACCGCGACCGTCGGTCTGGACCTGATCTATGGCGACAACGGTGTCTTCAGGGAATTTCGGGAAAATTCCCTGGCCTGGATGAAACTGAAATACAACTTCTGAACGTGTGATCATGTCGCTTTGGATACTGCCAGACCGTGTTGAAGAGGTCCCGGTTCGCCTGTTTTGCTTTCCCCATGCCGGTGGCGGGGCCTCGCTCTACCGTGAATGGATCAGGCAAGCGCCGGGGCAGGTGTACGCCATCCAGCTTCCGGGCCGGGAAAACAGGATCAGGGAGCCTTTGCTGTATAGCCTTGAAGAGATCGCTGCCCAGGCCGCAGAGGCCATCATGCCCCATACAGGCGCTCCCTATGCCTTTTTCGGGCACAGCCTCGGGGCGCGGACCGCCTTTGAGACCATTCGGGAAATCCGCAGGCGGGGCGGGGCAATGCCTGTGCATTTTTTCGTGTCCGGCAGTCCGCCACCAGAATACCGGGAGCCGCGCCCCCTGCACAAGCTTGATGACGAGTCCTTTGTGCAGGAGTTGAGGCGTTTTCAGGGCGGCACGCCTGAAGAAGTGCTGCAGGACAGGGAACTCATGGCCTTTTTTCTGCCCCTTCTGCGGGCCGATTTTACCGTTGACGAAACTTACGAGTGCAAGCCCGAAGCCCCCTTGTCCATGCCCATTACCGCCTTTTGCGGTGAGAGCGACACTGAAGCAAGTCCCCAACAGATGCGTGCCTGGCAGGCGCATACCAGCGCCCCCTTTGCCTTGCACAGCCTGCCTGGTGGGCACTTCTTCCTGACCGATGCCAATAACCGTATGGTGGAGCGCCTCAAGGGCATTCTTGCGCAGGAATAGGCAGGGGCTAGCACATTTTCATTTTATCTTTTTTTGAATGTGAAGCCTCATTTCAAGCCCCCCAGTAGGGGCGGTTCGCGAACCGCCCCTACATCTCAAGGGCACTGCGCGACAGGCGTCAGGCCCTGTTCAGGCAGGCGGCGTCCGTTCAGCGAGACACAAGAGGAGAAACGATGGTGACAGATGACAAGACAACAGGAGGCGGGCAGACCGGTGCTTTTGACAGCCTGTGGCGTCCCTACTCCCTGGCCGAAGAACTGACCATCTGTGCCCGGCAGTACGGTGAACGCCTGGCAGTGGTCGAAAAGAACCGCTCAATGAGCTACGCGGAACTGCAGCGCCGGGTTGAGAGCCTTGCCGCAGGTTTGAGGGATCAGGGGGTAGAGGCTGGCGCGTGCGCCATTCTCCAGTTTCCCAACAGTCTGGAGTATGTGCTGGCTGCCTTTGCCTGTTTTCGTTTGGGTGTGATTCCTGTACTCACGATTCCAGCCTACCGGGAAGCGGATATCGATATAATCGGGCAGCAGGAAGAGACGCTGCTCTTTATCGAAGTAAAGGCC